>CANGMU010000183.1 GCA_947454665.1 Pseudomonadota bacterium
ACAAGGCGCCGCAGAACGTCGACAGTTATCTGGATCCGTCCTTCACGAACGCGAAGTAAGACCTCGCTTCGCCACCCCACCAGGACGCAGCAGACATGATCGCAAGGAAGCTCGGTTCGTTCCTGCTGCCGCTCCTGGTGTGGAGCCTGGTGAGCTACCTGCCCTTCATCTGGCACCCCAAGGTCCAGGTGGAGGCGCCGGGTGGCGTGGATTATTTCCTGCCCGGCATGCTGGTGGATCGCGAGGAGTTCGCGCAGCAGTCGGCAGACATGCGCCAGCAGGGGCTGGCCCTGCCCACCGGCGTACCGGCCAACCCCATCTACCTGCCGGCCCCGCATCAGGTGGCCAAGGCGCTCTACACCGCCTTTACGACCGAGCCTGAGCAGAAAGACGCGCCCTGGCTGCACGAGAGTCTCTGGCACAGCATTCAGGTCATCTTCTGGGGCTTCCTGCTGTCGTCCTTGGTCGGCGTCCCGCTCGGCATTCTCTGCGGCACCTATGCGGGCACCGGTCGGCTGACCGAGCCTTTCATTGAATTCATCCGCTATCTGCCTGCGCCGGCGTTCGGTGCGCTGGCAGTAGCGGTGCTCGGCATCTACGACGGTCCCAAGATCGCGATCATCGTGATTGGCACGCTGTTCCAGCAGGTGCTGATCATTGCCAATACCACCCGCAAGCTTGATGCGACGCTGCTGGAGGCAGCGCGGACGCTGGGCACCCGTGGTCTGCGCATCGTCACGCGGGTCGTCGTCCCCGGCATCCTGCCGGACCTCTATCGGGATCAGCGGATCCTGCTTGGCTGGGCCTGGACCTACCTGATCGTTGCCGAGCTGATCGGCACAAGCTCCGGCATCACCTTTTTCATCACGCAACAGGCGCGTTACCAGCACTTCGATAACGTTTACGCCGCGATGTTGATCATCGGCGTGATCGGCGTCGGCAGTGACCTGCTGCTCGAGCGACTGGGGCGTCGGCTCTTTCCCTGGGACCGCACGCGGGATCGAGGCTAGGCGAGGATGCACACCGGTGACACACCATGATTGAAGCTGCTGCACTCACCGACTATCGCGAGCAGCCCCCCGACGTTCGTGAACGGCTGCAGCGCCTCTACGAACGCGAGGTGATCCTCGAAGTCAGGAACCTGGGCAAGCGCTTCGCCACGCCGGGCGGCGAGGTCGAGGCGCTGCGCGATATCCATTTCAAGGTCCATCGCCGCGAGTTCGTCTGCGTCATCGGACCCTCGGGCTGTGGCAAATCCACGCTGATCCGCATCCTCGCGGGGCTCGAGTCCCACACCAGTGGTGACGTGTTGCTGGACGGCCGCCCCGTTTCGGGCCCGGGTCGGGACCGCGGCATGGTGTTCCAGGGCTACTCGCTGTTCCCGTGGCTCTCGGTCAAGCGCAACGTGATGTTCGGCCCCGAAATGAACGGCGAACCGCACAGCGTGGCGGAGAGCAAGGCGCGCGAATGGCTGGACCTTGTCGGCCTCACCCGCTTCGCCGATGCGTATCCGCATCAGCTCTCCGGTGGCATGCGACAGCGCGTGGCCATCGCCCGCGCGCTCGTGAACGAGCCACGCATCCTCCTCATGGACGAGCCCTTCGGCGCACTCGATGCGCAGACCCGCGCCAAGATGCAGAGCCACCTGCTCGACATCTGGAAGAACCTCGACATCACCGTGCTGTTCATCACGCATGACCTCGACGAGGCCGTCTACCTCGCCGACCGGATCCTGGTGCTCAAGGCGCATCCGGGCGAAGTCCAGGAAGTGATCGAGGTGCCCGTGCCCCGGCCGCGAAGCCCTGGGCAATCGGCCAGCGCTGCATTCCGCGCGACGCGCGCGCACATCGAGTCGCTGATCCATCCGCCGGAAGCGCCGGCCGTGGACGATGAACAGGAGTCCGCCCTCGGCGAGAGCCACATGATCCGTTTCACCAACGTCACCGACAACGTCGAGTAGGACGACCCATGCGCTGGTCCGATCTCACCTGGTCAGAGCTTCCGTCGGTGCTGGCACAGGTCGGACAGTCAGCCCTGCTGCCGGTCGGCGCCACCGAACAGCATGGCCCGCACCTCGGCTGCGGCGTCGACACGGTCATTGCCGAGAAGCTTTGCCTTGCGGTGTCCGAGCGGACCGGCGTGCCGATGCTGCCGGTGATGCCCTATGGCTGCTCCCTGGGTCACAGCCATCGCTGGCCCGGCACGATCGCGCTGACCCCGCCTGCACTCATCGAGATCACGCGCCAGATCGGTGATTGGGCTTATGCCAGCGGTGTGCGTCGGCTGTTCATCGTCAATGCCCACGTGACGAATGCCGCTCCGTTGCGCTGCGCGCTGGAAATGCTGCGGGCATCACACGACGACCTGATGGTCGCCGTGATCAACACGGCCTCGCTGAGTGCGCGCGTCCGGCAGTTCCATTCGGCTGATGGCGACGACTGGCACGCCAATGACGCGGAGACCTCGCTGATGCTCGCCATCGCGCCGGAGGGCGTACGCATCGACCGCCTCGCTGAAGCCGACGATCTGGATCGTACCGGCGGCTGCGTGTTCGCCCATCCGGTGAACCGCACCAGCCTCAACGGGGTGACGGGCAGGCCCAGCATCGCCACGCGGGAGAAAGGCGAGCAGTGGTACGGCTGGCTCGTCGACGACCTGGCGGCACTTGTCAGCAAGGGCAGCTGCGAAACCCCGCCCCTCGATTTTTCTTATTTCAGCCAGGCCTGAAACGGCCGGCCCAGCGACATACCCACAGGACAGCGCATGAGCACACACGACGAGATCGCGAGCCTCCAGAAGCAGCTTGCCGAACAAGGCGTCAAGTACTGTATCGGGGCCTATGTCGACATCCATGGCGTGCCCAAGGCTAAAGTCGTGCCGATCACGCACCTCGGTCACATGGCCAAGGGGTCCGAGCGCTACACGGGGTATGCGTTGGACGGCCTTGGCCAGGCGCCGAACGACGACGAACTCACGTCCGTCCCGGATTTCAGTCGGCTGATCCAGTTGCCCTGGGAACCGAAGATCGCGTGGATCCCGGCCGACAACCATTTCCAGGGAAAGCCGTACCCGCTGAACACGCGCGTCGCCCTGCAGAACCAGCTCGCCGAGGCCGCGAAACTGGGCTTCGGCATGAACCTCGGAATCGAATGCGAAATCTTCCTGCTCCGACAGGGCGCCGACGGAAAGCTGTCGGTGCCGGATGCCGAGGACACGCTGACCAAGCCCTGCTATGACGTGCGCGGCTTCACCAACAGCTTCGGCTGGCTCGACAAGATGGCGACCGCGATCAATGGTCTGGGCTGGGACCTCTATTCCTTCGACCACGAGGATGCCAACGGGCAGTTCGAGTTCGATTTCCAGTATGCCGATGCGCTGACGACCTGCGATCGCATGACCTTCTTCCGCTTCATGGCCAAGCACTACGCGCGCGAGGAAGGCCTGCTGGCGACCATGATGCCCAAGCCCTTCGCCGACAAGACCGGCAACGGCGCGCACTTCAATATGTCGCTATACGACCTCAAGACCGGCCGCAACCTGTTCGCCTGTGCGCCGGCCGAAGATCCCCAGGGCATTGGCCTTACGCCGCTGGGGTACCAGTTCGTCGCCGGCATCCTGAAGCACGGGCGGGCCCTGTGCGCGGCCTTCGCGCCGACGGTGAACAGTTACAAGCGGCTCGTGCGCCGCGGCGCCATGAGCTATTTCTCCTGGGCGCCGGTCTTCAATTCCTACGGTTCCAACAACCGCACCAACTCCGTCCGCATCCCTGCAGGGGGTGGGCGCTGTGAATCGCGCAATGCCGACGGTGCCGTCAACCCATACCTCGCCGCCACGCTCGCGCTCGCGGCGGGTCTCGAGGGAATCCGGGAAGGGCTCGACCCCGGCAAGCCGAATGAGGACAACCTCTACGCCATCAGCGAGGACGAGCGCCGCGCGCGCGGCATCGAGTTCCTGCCCCAGACGCTGCAGGAGGCCGTTGCGGCTTTCGCGGCCGACCCGCTGGTCACCCAGACGCTGGGCGCGGAGCTCCGCGACGAGTTCATCCGCTACAAGACCCAGGAATGGGAGACCTACCACCTTGGCGTGAGTGAATGGGAAGTGGCCCGATACAGCTACATGTTCTAGGTCGAGCGATACGGGTTCGGCCCGATCCTCGCGGGAGGCAGCCATGGCGGATCAAGGCAGAAGCTCGCAGCCGGTGAGCAGGATCGGGGTGTCGCTACCCCCGGCACTGCTCGACCAGCTCGACCAGATGGTCGCGCACCGTGGCTACTTCAGCCGTTCGCAGGCGATCGGCGAGATGGTTCGCTACCAGCTTGCCGAGCACAAGCGCAAGCTGGGCAACGACGTGATGGTCGGCACCATTACGTTGCTCTACGACCGCTCCGTGGGAGACCTGCAAAGGCGTCTCGCGGACATCCAGTACCAGTACATCGACGAGGTCGTCAGCTCGTTGCACGTGCACCTGAGCCACGACCAGCTCATGGAAGTGATCCTGGTCCAGGGTCATGCGAAGCAGCTGCAGGCCATCGCCAATGAATTGATCACCCAGCGCGGCGTTTTCACCGGCACGCTGCAGCTGCTGGCCGCCGTCATTCCACCACTGCGGTCGCCTCAGCCGGCCTTTGGGAAATCCGCCACGGCTTCCATCGCGCGGTCCCGCCGCTAGCACAAGCAAACCGAAACCCAGCGCGGGACGAAAGGCCGAAGGAGGATGGCGCGAATTTCCTGGGCTACACTGCGCTCCGGATTCATCGGTGCGGGCCTGGAGCCGCCGGAGTCAGCTGGACATGTTCGAGTTTCGCCGCCTCCTTCTCGTAGCCGCCGCAGTCATGGCTCCGGCCCTGTGCGTTGCCGCGTCCAAGCCGGATGCTGAAAAGGGCAAGGCGACGTTCAACACCATGTGCGGCGTCTGCCACTCGGTG
>CANGMU010000184.1 GCA_947454665.1 Pseudomonadota bacterium
AAATCAGCCTCGCGCGAATAATTATTAAATTTACTCAATGATCGTCATTTACATCGCAGTGGGGATAGTGCTGGCCGTTTTGATCCTGCGTTACCTCGGCATATTGGTGGCGCTCGAGCGGCTATTTCGTTAGCAGGCTCGAAAATAGAGTTTCGTACGAGCCTCGGACTTAGTGTTGAACCGGCTTCCATCCCGATTTCGACAACAGACTGACCAACCCCTGATCGCCGACCAGGTGCAGCGCGCCGACGACGACCATCACGTCGTCCTTGCCCTCCAGCATCGGCAGCAGTTTCTTGATCCAGCGGCGGTTGCGCTCGGTCGTCAGTCGCTGCATCAGCACGGGCGATTCCGCGTTGCCCTTGCTCAGTAGGGCTTCCAGCTTTGTCAGGTCACCGCGTCGCCAGGCAGCCACAATGTCCCCGAGTTCCTGCTGGATGTCAGCCGTCTCGTCCAGCGTCTCGCGCAGCAGCTCCACCTGGTCTTTCATCGGCAGGGACGCGAAGAAGCCCAATTGCTCGTCGATCGTCTCGAGCCCCATGACGGGTTTGCCATCGGCGGCGGCGCGCCGCGCGAACTGCAGGTCCACGCCATGCGAGGCATTGAAGCCCAGTTGCGCGTACACGGCCTGCTCGTAGGTGATGGCCGCGAACCAGGGCTGCAGAGGGTCGAACAGGGCAGCGGGCAGCCCCTGGATCGAGGCGGCTGCGAGGAAGCGGTCGTGCAGCGTGGCGCCCAGCACGTCGCGCAGCGCGCGCCCGGCAGGAAGTCGCAGCAGGCGTGCATCCGGTGGGCCCATGCCGCCGGCGCCGTCCATCGGCAGCTCGAGCACCAGCTGCTTCGAGGAGGCATAGGCCTTCAGGACCTCCGGCGGAGGTTCGGCTTCGCCGGCCTGCAACAGGTGCACGGAGCCGAGCAGCCAGAGGGTGTTGCCCTGACGGCCCTTCACGCTCCAGAAGGTGTGCCAGCCCGAATCAGCTTCGGCGGCCGATGCCGTCGGCGCGATGACAACCCAGAGAAAAAACAGGATGAGGCCGGCGCGCACTGCGCGCCGCCACACCTGCAGGGTTATTCCGCGAGGCGTTTGCGATCCCACAGGACTTCGCTGCCGTGCTCATGCCGCGCCAGCAGGCGTGCGAGCACGAAGAGCAGGTCGGACAGGCGGTTCAGGTAGACGCAGACGTTCTCGCTGACCGCTTCGCTGTCGGCGAGCGTCCAGACACGTCGCTCGGCGCGGCGCGCGATCGTGCGCGAGAGGTGGCAGTGGGCAGCAGCCATGCCACCGCCCGGCAGGATGAATTCCTTCAGCGGGGGCAGGCGGTCATTGAACAGCTCGACGTCCGCTTCCACCTGCGCCACGTGCGCATCGGTCACGATGGTGTGGCCCGGGATGGCCAGTTCGCCACCGAGGTCGAACAGGTCGTGCTGCAGGCGCAGGACGCAAGCGGCGATGTCCGCCGGCAGGCCGGGCGTCGCCGCGACGAGCCCCAGGCTGCTGTTCAGTTCATCGACCGTGCCGATGGCCTCGACGCGGGCTGCGTCTTTGCGCAGGCGGCTGCCGTCGCCAAGTCCGGTGGTGCCGGTGTCGCCCGTGCGGGTGACGAGTTTGCTGAGTCTGTTTCCCATGGGGCCGGCACTCTAGCCCTCTGCAGCAGGCTGTGCCACCGTTACCGGATGAGCACCTTGAATTATTCTGCCCCGTCGCCGCAGTTGGCGGCGGCTCTCGAAGCGGCCCGCGCGGCCGATGCCGTGATCCGCCCGCTGTTCCGCAACAATCTGGCCGTCGAGATCAAGGCTGACCGCTCACCGGTCACCGAGGCCGATCGGCGTGCCGAGGCTGCGATACATGACGTGCTGTCGAAGCACTTCCCCGACTATGGCTTCTACGGCGAAGAAACCGGCCAGCATGCGATGCAGGCCGAAAATGTGTGGCTGGTTGATCCGCTGGATGGCACGAAGTCCTTCGTGCGCGACACGCCGTTCTTCTCGACGCAGATCGCACTGATGCGCCGGGGTCGCTTGGTGCTGGGTGTCTCGTCAGCCTGTGCCTATGGCGAGCTCGCCTGGGCCGAGGAGGGCGGCGGCGCCTGGCTGGATGGCAAGCCGATCCACGTCAGCCGGACGGCTGAACTGCGCGACGCGATCCTGTCGACGGGTAACCTCAAGACGCTGGCTGGCAAGCCGGAGTGGGCGAACTTCGGCCGTCTGGTCACGGGCGTGAACCGCCTGCGCGGCTATGGCGACTTCGTGCACTACCACCTGCTCGCGCGCGGCGCGCTGGACGTGGTCGTGGAGTCGGACGTGAACATCCTCGATATCGCCGCGCTCGCCGTGATCGTGCGCGAGGCCGGCGGTCGCTTCACGGATCTCTCGGGTGGCGAGCTCACGCTCGACACGACGACGGTGCTCGCGAGCAATGGCAGCGCGCTGCACGATCTCGTCGGCGAGACTGTTGCTTATGGATACCGCCGCGGCTGAGGCCGCGGTCGCGCGTCAGCGGTTCAGCAGGTTCGCCGGCGAATACTGGTCCGTCAGCACGCGGGCCGAGGTGTCCCAGGTGACGCTGGGGTCGAACAGCTCGACGAGCTGGCCCGCGTTGGCACCGAAGCGCTGCAGGCCTGGCGCGAACTTCACCGCGCGTTCCCGGAGTTCCGCCATCGGCGGCAGGCCGTCCATCCGCGTGACGATCACGCGGTTCTCGCGCGTCAAGTTATAGAACGGACCGAACACGGCCGCATAGGTCGTGGACTCGTGGTCATACAGCTTGCTGAGCGAGAAGGTGTTCGCGACGATCACGCCGCGAGGCCCCAGGATGCCCTTCACCTCGGTCAGGAATTCCTTCGTCAGCAGGTGCTCGGGGATGTATTCGTGGTCGAAGGCATCCAGCAGCACGACGTCGTATTTCTGCCCCGTGCGCAGCGCGCGCTTCACGAACACGCGGCCATCCAGCTCCGTCACGTTCAGCTTCGGCGTCTCGACGAAGTTGAAGAACTTCCGGGCGACGCGCGTCACCGCCGGATCGATCTCCACGACATCCACCTGCGCGTTCGGCAGCAGCGTCTTCAGCGCCGTGGGGATGGAGCCGCCGCCGAGACCCATGATCAGGATGCGCTTCGGATCCGGACTCGCGAACAGCGTCCCGGCCAGCATCATGCGCGTGTAGTTCAGTGCGAATTGATCTGGCCGGCGCAGGTCGATGCAGGACTGGCGACCGATGCGGCACTGGCGCGTGAAGCACATGCAGCGCTCGCTGCCCTGTTCGTACACCAGCACTTCGCGGTAGAGCGATCGCTCGCTGTGCACGAGAGTGAGCTCGGCGCGGGCGGTAGCGGTGAGAAGTAGCGCGGCGGTGGCCGCGATCAGCAGGGCAAAGGGCTTCATGGTCGCTTCCTTCCGGCTGCGAGGCCGACCAGGGACAGGGCAATGGAGATCGCGGCGAGGCTCAACAGGATGGCGTTCACCTCGAACCAGAGCACGAGATAGAACGATGTGAGCAGCGTGCCGGCCGCGCTGCCGAAGGTCGAGACGAAATACAGCTGGCCGGCGCGGTGGCCGGCCGTCGTTTCGCCGTCGACGATGAGTCGCACGCAATAGGGCGACACCATCCCCGAGATGAAGGTGGGCACGAAGAACAGCAGGGTTGCCGCCGTCAGCGCACCGAAGCGCGGGTCCGGGATCGCAATGGCCAGATGCTCCAGCGGCTCGCCAGAGAGGGGCAGCACCGGCAGCGAGGTCAGTGCCGCGAGGCCAAGCAAAAGTGCCAGCCGCGACAGGCTTGGTGAATCCTTCGACCAGCGGCCGCCTGCCAGATAGCCCAGCGACAGGGCGAGCATGAACACCGTGATGATCGCGCCCCAGACGTAGATGCTGCTGCCGAAGTTCGGCGACAGCAGCCGGCCGCCCAGCAACTCGATGCCCATCACGAAGAAGCCGGACCACAACGCAATCCCGTGGATCAGCAATCGCATCATGGCTGCAGGCGCGTGCCGTGCCAGGCGCCGACGGTGGCCTGGCCCTCGCCGTCCAGTTTCACGTCGCGAGTCCAGCGTGCACGGTCGTGGATGCGGGCATCGCCCTCCATCCACAGTTCGACTGCGGTCACCCACAGCAGGTAACCGCCCCAATGTGCCGGACGCGGGATGCGCGGACCGCCCTCGACCGGTTCGGCGCCGAACTGGCGCGTCACGTCGTCGAGCTTGGCACGCAGCGCTGCGCGTGAGCTGATCGGTTCGCTCTGTGCGCTGGCAACCGCGCCGAGCTGGCTGGCCCAGGCGCGGCGCGCGAAATAGGCGTCGCTCTCCGCAGGCGTGCTGCGCTGGATGAGCCCTTCGATGCGCATCTGCCGGTACTGGTGGTCCCAGTGGAAGACCAGCGCAGCGCGCGGGTTCGCCGACATCTCCCGGCCCTTGCGGGAATGGTAGTTGCTGACGAAGTGCACGAAGCCCGGCTCCGCCACGATGTCCTTGCACAGCACGACGCGCGCGGAGGGGGTCCCTTCGGCGTCCGCGGTGGCCAGCACCATCGCGTTCGGGTTCGGCTGGTCGCGGCGGCGCCAGCTCTCCGCCAGCCAGCTGGCGGCGATCTCGAGTGGGTTGGCGGGCAGCAGGTCGGGCAGCAGGTCGTTCAGCATGATGGCCCGAGTGTAGCCGGTCGTGCCCGCGCCCGGCATGCCGGGAGTCCGCTGCTTCCCGCAGCCCGTCCCCTCTGGTCTACTACTGCACTGATCTGAACAGGGGTTTGGGATGACGCTCGATGAACTGCGCCGGGAGCTGGACCAGCTGGATGGCGATCTGCTCGCGCTGGTCGCGCGCCGCCAGGCCATCGGCCGTCAGATCGCGGAGGCCAAGCGTTCGACGGGCTATGCGACGCGTGACTACCGCCGCGAGCGCGAGGTCATCTTGGG
>CANGMU010000185.1 GCA_947454665.1 Pseudomonadota bacterium
GCGCAGCAGGCCTTGGCTGTTCCGCAGTCGGAAATGAAGCGTTTGATCGAGAAGACGCAGTTCTCGATGGCGCAGCAGGATGTCCGTTATTACCTCAATGGCACCTTGCTCGAGACCAACGGAAGCTTGCTCCGTGCCGTCGCGACCGATGGCCATCGCCTGGCCATTGCCGAAACGACGATGACGGCGCCGGCCAAGACGGCGCAGCAGGTCATCGTGCCCCGCAAGGGCATTCTTGAGCTGCAGCGTCTGCTGGGTAACGAAGGCGAAGTTCAACTTTCGATCGGAACGAACCATGTTCGCGCCACGATCGGCGATGTTCGATTCACTTCGAAGCTGATCGACGGAAAGTTCCCCGAATACAGCCGGGTTATTCCTGCCAATCCGACCAAGATCGTCACCGCCGGTCGCGATGCCTTGCGTCAAGCGCTGCATCGGACGGCGATCCTTTCGAACGAGAAGTACCGTGGCGTTCGCCTGAATCTGTCTGCTGGATTGCTCGCCGTCCAGGCCCACAATCCGGAGCAGGAAGAAGCCGAGGATTCGGTCGAAGTCAGCTACCAGGGCGATGAGGTCGAGATCGGCTTCAACGTGACCTATCTGCTGGATGCGTTGTCGGCTGTGGATGGCGACAATGTCGAGATTGGCCTCACTGACGCCAATAGCAGTTGCCTGATCCGGACCCCGGGCCTCAACACCGCCCGGTACGTGGTTATGCCGATGCGCCTGTAACAGGGCGCATCTTTTCGTATTCCGAACGCCCGGGGCGTCGCTGATGGGCCTCGCTTCGCTCCGGGTAGAACAGCTCCGCTGCCTCGAAAGCGCCAGTCTTTCGCTGGCGCCGCACCTGACCTTGATCCAGGGTCCCAATGGGTCAGGCAAGACCTCCCTTCTCGAATCCCTTTTTATGGCCGGTCGCGGCAGGTCTTTCCGCACTCGGATGACCGAACGGCTGATATCTCGCGGCGCTGACTACCTGCGGGTGGTCGCGGAAACCGTCGCCCCTGCCCACCGCATCGGTTTCGAGTACCGACGGGAGGGCAGCTATGTGGCGCGACTCGATGGCCGTGACGTGGAGACATTGGCCGAATTGCCGGGCGCCTTTTTCGTCGAGGTCATCGACCCGGATATTCATCGCCTGGTGGAGGGCGGTCCTGGCGAACGGCGCCGATGGCTGGACTGGGGAGTGTTCCACGTGGAACCAAACTTCCTTCCGCAGTGGCTTCGCTATAGCCGAGCGCTCCGTCAGCGGAACGCTGCGCTCAAGAGTGGGCAGGATCCATCGGTCTGGGACGCAGCGGTGGCGGAACATGGAGAAGCGGTCGCCGCGCTCCGTGCGCAGTGGCTGGATTCGTTGAGACCGACCTGGGAACAGGCGGTTCGGCAATTGTCCGGCCTCGAAATCGAGTTGGGTTACTCCCGAGGCTGGAGCCAGGAACGCAGCCTGCAGGAGGCCTTGGTCGAGGGGCGTGACCGAGATCGGGAGCGGGGTTCGACCCTGAGCGGCCCACACCGTGCGGACATCAGCCTGCGCTGGCAAGGCGGCATGGCGCGTGACGTTCTCTCCCGAGGTCAGCAGAAACTGGTCGCGGCGGCCTTGGTCCTTGCACAACTCGGCCGCTTGCGGGAGTCCCAACCCGTCCGGCCAACCCTGTTGTTGGATGACCCGGCGGCCGAACTGGATGCTCAGCGGCTCGAAGGACTCGTCGAACTTGTGCGCTCCCTGGACTGTCAGCTGGTCATTACCTCGCTGGCCCCGGACCTGAAACTCTTCGGTAACCCGGAGCAGGTGTTCCACGTGGAACATGGGGTTGTCAGGCAGATCTAGCCTGGACTGTGAATAGGCCCCCTCAGCGGCTATAATAATGAGTACTGTCGCTGGGGTTACTTATGGCCGATCCGGAAGTCTACGATTCCAGTAAAATCAAGGTCTTGAAGGGTCTTGATGCGGTGCGGAAACGTCCTGGTATGTACATCGGTGACACCGATGACGGCACGGGTCTGCACCACATGGTCTTCGAGGTCGTCGATAACGCCATCGACGAGGCCTTGGCGGGTCATTGCGACCGTGTGCAGGTCATCATCCACGCTGACGAATCCGTTACGGTCCGCGACAACGGTCGTGGCATCCCCGTCGACATCCACCCTGAAGAGGGCGTCTCTGCAGCCGAGGTCATCATGACCGTGCTGCATGCCGGCGGTAAGTTCGATGACAGCTCGTACAAGGTCTCCGGTGGCCTGCATGGCGTCGGCGTGTCCGTCGTGAATGCGCTGTCGGACGTGCTTGACCTGACGATCCATCGCGACGGCAAGCTGTACACGCAGCAATACCGCATGGGCAACCCGCAGGCGCCGCTGGCTGTCACCGGCGAAACGACCGAACGCGGCACATCCGTGCGCTTCAAGCCGTCCCCGGCGACGTTCACGAACATCCTTTTCGTGTACGAGACGCTGGCCAAACGGCTGCGCGAACTGTCCTTCCTGAATTCCGGCGTGCGCATCGAGCTCGTCGATGAGCGCGACAACAAGTCCGAAGTGTTCCAGTACGAGGGTGGCTTGAAGGCCTTCGTTGCGCACCTGAATCGTGCTCGAACGTCGATCCATCCGACCATCTTCCACTTCACCGCGCAGGAAGGTCCGGTGGCGGTGGAGGTGGCCTTGCAGTGGAACGATTCCTACCAGGAATCGATGTTCTGCTACACGAACAACATTCCCCAGCGCGATGGCGGTACGCATCTGGCTGGCTTCCGTGCCGCACTGACGCGCACGCTGAATGATTACATCGAGTCCGAGGCCAAGAAAGAAAAGGTCCAGACATCGGGTGACGATGCCCGCGAAGGCCTGGCTGCGATCCTCTCCGTGAAGCTGCCGGACCCGAAGTTCTCGTCGCAGACCAAGGACAAGCTGGTCTCGTCGGAAGTGAAGGCCGCCGTCGAATCCAAGATGGCCGAGAAGCTGTCGGAGTTCCTGCTCGAACATCCGACCGAAGCCAAGCAGATCGTCGGCAAGATCATCGACGCTGCACGCGCGCGCGAAGCGGCGCGCAAGGCGCGTGAACTCACGCGTCGCAAGGGTGCGCTCGATATCGCGGGTCTGCCTGGCAAGCTGGCCGACTGCCAGGAAAAGGATCCGGCGCTGTCCGAGATCTTCATCGTCGAGGGTGACTCGGCAGGTGGCTCCGCGAAGCAGGGCCGCGACCGCCGCACCCAGGCCATCCTGCCCCTGAAGGGCAAGATCCTGAACGTGGAGCGCGCGCGCTTCGAGAAGATGCTCTCGTCCGCGGAAGTCGGCACGCTGATCACGGCGCTCGGCTGCGGCATCGGCCGCGACGATTTCAACGTCGACAAGCTGCGCTACCACCGCATCATCATCATGACCGACGCGGACGTCGACGGCAGCCACATCCGCACGCTGCTGCTGACCTTCTTCTACCGTCAGGTGCCGCTCCTGATCGAGCGCGGCCACATCTACATCGCACAGCCGCCGTTGTACAAGGTGAAGCGCGGCAAGAACGAGATGTACGTGAAGGATGACGCGGAACTCAACGCGATCATGCTGAACCACGCCATCGACGAGGCCGGCCTGCATGTATCGGCCGATGCGCCGGCGATTTCCGGTCCCGGCCTTGAAGACCTGGCCCGCAAGTACACCGAAGTGCAGGCGATCATTCGCCGGCTTACGCGCCGCTACGACGCGCGCGTGCTGGAACAATTGGTCTATCAGCCTGTGCTGTCGGCCGAAGATTTCGGTCGCGCCGACGCCCTGCGCGATTGGGCCGCGCTGCTGGACCGGGCCTTGAACCAGTTGAACGACGGCGGCAGCCGTCATTACGAAATCATCGCGCAGGCGGCGATCGAAGCCAGCGGCGCCGATGCCGCGTCGGGCGAGGTCATCGATGGCGGGCATCCGGCCCGCCTGTTGGTCCGCCGTCGCGAGCACGGGTCGATCACCGAGAAGTATTTCAACCGGGATTTCTTCGTCTCGGCCGAATACGCGCGCATCGCGGACCTGGGCCGCACGCTGCAGGGTCTGATCGGCGAGGGTGCCTATGTCACGAGCGGCAACCACCGTCGTGATGTCGGCAGCTTCAAGGAAGCCATCACCTGGCTCTTCGACCAGGCGCGCAAGGGCCAGTCGATGCAGCGTTACAAGGGTCTCGGCGAGATGAACCCGGAGCAGCTCTGGGAAACGACGATCAACCCGGAAACGCGTCGCCTGCTGCAGGTACGTATCGAAGATGCCGTCGCCGCCGACGAAATCTTCACGACGCTCATGGGCGACCAGGTGGAGCCGCGCCGCGAGTTCATCGAGAAGAACGCGCTGGCGGTGGCGAATCTCGACGTCTGAAGACGGGGGCGGGGCATGGTCGGACATCGACGCCGCCTTGCCCTGATCGCGGTGACGTCAGCTGCCGCGGTTGTTGGTCTGCCGGGTTTGGGCTTAGCCGCTGGCCCTAAGACGGCATCTGCGTCTGCCACCGCCCGGTTGGCCGCCCTGGAAGATCGCGAGGCCATCCGCCTCGTGCTGCGGCACTACGGCAAGACGCTCGATGAGCGCTGTTTCGACAATTTTGGCCGCCTGTTCGCCTCCGATGGCGAATATCTCAGTGCCGGAAAAACCAACCGCGGACCCGCTGCCATCGTCGAGAGCCTGCGCCAGATCTTCGCGGGCAATTCCTTCGGTCTGGGTGAACCGAACTTCCACGTGCTGTTCAACGAGCGCATCAAATTGCAGGGTGAACACGCGACGGCCACCAGTCAGTCCTTCTTCGTAGCGCCCGGCCCGGACGGGGCGCCGCGCTTGGTCATGATGGCCAGTTACGAAGACCGGCTCACGCGTACCTCTGACGGGTGGCGGTTCGCCAAGCGGCTA
>CANGMU010000186.1 GCA_947454665.1 Pseudomonadota bacterium
ACAAGCAGTTGCGCGGTTTCGATATCGAGGCCGCCGTACCCGCCGAGGCCAACCGGCTGGGCAGTGTCGTGGCCGCGCTGGAAAAGGCGGCACAGGATGCGTCGCGCCAGTTGGTGCTGCGCGTGGCCGAAGCCAGCGCCGACCCGGTCAGCCCGGGTCGCTGAGGATCGACTGGTCGGTGTGGGTCTCGCAGCTGGCGTGCTCGAAGAAGCCCGCGAAGGGCGGCGAGCCCAGTTCCTGCTCGACGAGCAGGGCCCCGAGGCCTTCGGTCGTGCAGGGTTCGCCGAACAACAGCCCCTGTGCGTAATGGCAGCCCAGTCGGCGCAGCATAGCCAGCTGGTCGGTTGTTTCGACGCCTTCGGCCACCACGTCCATGCCCATTGTGCGGCCCATCTCGATGATGGTGCGGACGATGGCCGCATCGCTCTCTGACTGATTGGCGTTGCGGACGAAGGACTGGTCGATCTTCAACGAGCCGATGGGGAAGTGACGCAGGGCCGACAGGGATGAATAGCCCGTGCCGAAGTCGTCGATCGAAAGGTGCAGGCCCATGTCGCGCAGTTCGCGCAGCATGCCGACGATGCGCTTCGGATCCGCCATCAGCGTCGTCTCGGTGATTTCCAGCTCGATGTTCTGCGGATCCACCTTGTGCTGCTCGAACACCGAGCGGCAGCGCAGGATGAAACTGGCTTGGCGCAGCTGCTTCAGCGAGAGGTTCAGCGAGATGCGGCCCGGATCGCGCACGCGTTCGGACAGCTGGCCGTATTCCGTGCAGACGCGGTTCATGACCCATTCGCCCACGTCGTTGATGAGGTTGTTTTCCTCGGCGAGCGGGATGAACAGCGACGGCGGGATGTCGCCGTGACCCTGCGGCCGCCAGCGCAACAGGGCTTCGGCACCGACGATGTGGCCGTTGATCAGGTCCACCTTGGGAAGATAGCGGATCACGAGCTCGTCGCGTTCCGCGGCACGCTTGAGCTTGCTCTTGAGCACGAGCCGCTCGTTCGCGGCGGCGTTCATCTCCGGCTCGTAGGACACGCAGCTGTTGCCACCGTTCTGCTTCGAGCGGTACATCGCCGCATCGGCATTGCGGATCAGGTCGATGACGTTGCCGGCATCCCGCGGACAGATCGCCGCGCCGACGCTCATCGTCAGGAAGATCTCCTGGCCACCCACGTCCACGGGCTCTTCCGACACCGAATGCAGGACCGATGCGGCGACCTGTTGCAGTTCAAGTCGCGGATCGTTACCGGACAAGCCGTCCACCAGCACCGCGAACTCGTCACCGGCCAGGCGACCGAACACTGCATCGGCCGGCAGCACCCGGGACACGCGTTCGGTCAACGATTCGAGCACGCGGTCACCGGCGGCATGCCCGAAGGTGTCGTTGATCTCCTTGAACCGGTCCATGTCGAGATACAGCAGCGCGACGCTGTTGCCGTTGCGCAGGCAGCGCGCGATGGCCTGTTGCAGCAGGTGCTGGAACTGCATGCGGTTCGGGATCTTCGTCAGCGCGTCGTAGCGCGCGAGATAGCGGATGCGGCGTTCCGCCCGTTTGCGGTCGGTGATGTCGCGCAGCACGTAGATGCTGTCGCCGAGTTGCGAGTCGTCGGTGCTGATCCCGGAGCCGCTGAAGGAGACGGGGATCGTCTGCCCGGTCTGGGTGCGGATCACGGTCTCGCCCGTCTTGCAGGCACCCGCCAGCAGTTGCGCCGGGGGCAGTTCGGCCGGGTTCTCGATCAGCGACGCGATCTCGCGTGCCTGCAGTTCTGCGTTGGCCAGGCCCGTGAGGCTGCAGGCGGCGTCGTTGGACATGCGGATGAGCCCCGAAGGCTCGGTGACGAACACTGCGTCGGTCATGCTGTTGAGCAGGCTGTGCAGGTAATCGCGGGAGACAGTGGTTTGAGCCAGGCGTTCGCGCATCTGCTCGATCGAGCGCTCAAGCTCGGCATGGTCCTCGTAGGGCGCCAGGACGGGCCCGCGAGTCCGCGTGTTGGCCTGGCCCACGATGAGGCGGGCAACGGTCGTCAGGGCAGCGCAAAGCAGCAACTGGCTCGCGGAGAAAGCGCGCAGACCCCCGACGCCAGCCAGGCCCAGCAGGGCGAGCAGCAGCGTGGCCAGGACTGCCACGCCCAGCGCGGCAAGCATCCCGCGCAATGTCGGTTTCAGCTTGAGGATGGACACCTTGCGTTCCTTCCGCAGGATACTACCCTCGCTGCAACCCCCCTCACACCCCTGTGGATCACAGATCGCAACGGCGCCCCCATGACGGACACGCATGACATCGGGATTTTACTGGCCGCCCAATTGACAGGTCGGGATGCGGGCCATGTGGTCGAGCTGCCGGGCACGTCGCTGCGTGTCCATCGTGCCGTGCTGGCACCCTTCCTCGCGTTGCAGGCGGCAGCGGCACGCGACGGGCTCGTGCTGAAGCCGGTGTCGGCCTTCCGTGACTTCGATCGCCAACGCACGATCTGGAACGACAAGTGGCGTGGTCAGCGACCCTTGCTGGGTCGGGATGGCCGGCCACTGGATGCCTCGCGCCTGTCTGCCGATGCGCTCGTCGAGTCTGTGCTGATCTGGTCTGCGCTGCCCGGCGCAAGCCGGCACCACTGGGGTACGGATCTCGACGTGATCGATGCGGCCGCGGTCCCCGAGGGTTATGCGGTGCAACTGACGGCCGATGAATTCGCGCTCCGTGGTCCGTTCGCCCGGCTTGATGCCTGGCTGGCTCGGCATGCCGGAGATCACGGGTTTTACCGGCCTTATGCCGTGGATCGCGGCGGCGTGCAGCCGGAGCCTTGGCATATCAGCCACGTCGCGACATCATCACGGGCACTGGACGCCCTGTCGGTGGATCTGCTGGCCGAAGCCCTGCGCGATGCGGGTCTGGAAGGGCAGGAGGCGGTGCTGGCACGCTTGCCCGAGTTGCACGCGCGCTATGTGCGCAATGTGGAGCCGGCGCCTGCGGTCAGTCCACCATCCAGGCTTTCCTGAAATAGCGCGTCATCAGGCCGCGCACGCTGCGCATCGTGTCCGGTCGTTCCGCGAAGAGTTGCGGCGTGCGCTGCAGGCGCCCCCAGTTCTCCGTGCGGAGCACCTGCTTGAGGAAGCCCAGGTTGCGGTCGATGGCTTCGATGTAGGGGTTGCGACCCTCAAACAGCGGTTCGATGTAGCGATAGGCTTTGTCGAAGCCTTCGTCGAGCCGTTTGCGTCGTGTTTCTTCCATGAAGATCGGCGTCTGGCGCAGCAGGTCCAGGCCCGAGGCATAGCGCACGGCCGGGTGCGTGCCGCCGATCGGCAGGGCCACGCCGCCCAGCACGAATTCCGGATACAGCCGGTCGCGGCATTTCTCCAGGTAACATCGGTCCGCCATCTGCGCGATCATGTCGGCGGTGCCGAGCAGGTGTCCCATCAGGATGTCGCGCGGGTCCTGCACGGACTTGCCGATCTGCTCGAAGGTTCTTTCGTAACCGGTGAAGTGCACGATCTCGCGCGTGATCGGCGTCCAGTGGCCATAGCCGATCGTCGGCAGATACCGGTCCATGAACCCCGCGCTGCGCGACACATGGTTGCGGGTGAACTCGGCGCCATTTACCGCCTCTTCGCCCACTTCTCGCAGATAGCCGATGTCGTGGAAGAGCGCGAGCAGGATGCCCACGCCGGCACGTTCGGCGCCCATCGCGAAGGGCGAGTTGCCGTGTTTGCGTTCGTAGCCGACCAGCAGCCGGGCCATCGCCAGGGTGACGTCCAGCGTGTGCTGCTGATCGTGGTAGACGGTGTCGAGTCCGCGGAAGCCGGGCAGGCGCCCTGAGAAGGCGCGCTCCAGATCCAGGAAGGCGCGGGCGATGGGCGTGAAGGGCTCGCCCGGCCAGGCCCGCGTGTACAACGCACGAACGGCCGCGCGGACCTCGGAGGGGGAGCTCACCCTCACGGTGCCGGTCACGTCCAGGTCGTTGTCGAGAGGTTCTTGCATCGAGGCTTGCCAGAGAAGGCTGCCTCGAGTCTAGGACCGGCCCACTGGCGGCGGCCGCGACGCAATCCACAGTTCCGGGCTATTCGAAGCGGGCGACGACCGGGGCGTGATCCGAGGGGCGCTCGAGCTTGCGCGGCGCGGTGTCGACCGTGGAAGACCGGCAGGTGCCCTGCAGGGCGGTGCTGGCCAGGATGAGGTCGATGCGCAGGCCCAGGTTGCGACGGAAACCCGCCTGGCGGTAATCCCACCAGCTGAAGCTGGCCGGCGGTTGTTCGAAGAGGCGGAAACTGTCGGCAAGGCCCAGGGCGAGCAGGGCCTGCAAGGCGCCGCGCTCGGCCTCGCTGCAGAGGATCTGCCCGGCCCAGGCGGCGGGGTCGTGCACGTCGCGGTCGTCCGGCGCGATGTTGAAATCGCCCATCACGACCACTTGGCTGTGGGCGGCCAGTTCGCGCTGCAGCGTGCGGTGCAGGGCCTCGAGCCAGCGCAGCTTGTAATCGTACTTTTCCGAGCCGACGGCCTGGCCGTTGGGCACGTAGAGGTTCAGGTATCGAATGCCGCCCGAGGTGCCGATGGCCACGCGGCGCTGTGGGTCGTCGAGGCCGTCGAGGTCCGTGAGGACATCGGTGATGGGCTGCCTCGAGAGCAACGCCACGCCGTTATAGGTCTTCTGGCCCGCGCGCAGGACGTGATAGCCGAGGGCTTCGAGCGCCCCCTGCGGGAAGTTTTCGTCCGTGAGCTTGGTTTCCTGCAGGCCGATGACATCGACCGGGTTCGCACCCAGCCATTCGCCCAGGTGCGGCATGCGCACCTTAAGCGAATTGACGTTCCAGGAGGCGAC
>CANGMU010000187.1 GCA_947454665.1 Pseudomonadota bacterium
CATGTCGAGGTGCGCTATGACGAACAGAAGGGCCGTGTCGTCTATGAACCTGTCCAGATCACGCCGCGCACGCTGGTGCCGCGTGTCATCCGCGACGACAACCGCTACGACCCGGCGCTGAAGTCATGAGCGAGATCCGCAACTTCACCTTGAATTTCGGCCCGCAGCATCCTGCGGCCCACGGCGTGCTGCGTCTCGTCCTCGAGATGGATGGCGAGACGATCCAGAAGGCCGACCCGCATGTCGGTCTGCTGCATCGGGGCACTGAAAAGCTGGCCGAATCGAAGCCGTTCAACAGTTCGATCGGCTATATGGATCGCCTCGACTACGTCTCGATGATGTGCAACGAGCACGCCTACGTGATGGCGATCGAGAAGCTGCTCGGCATCCCGGTGCCGGAACGCGCGCAGTACATCCGCGTGATGTTCGACGAGATCACCCGCGTGCTGAACCACCTGATGTGGCTCGGTGCGCACGGCCTCGATATCGGCGCGATGAGCGTGTTCCTGTTCTGCTTCCGCGAGCGCGAAGACCTGATGGACTGCTACGAAGCCGTCTCGGGCACGCGCATGCACGCGACGTACTACCGTCCCGGCGGTGTCTACCGTGATCTGCCGGACGCGATGCCCCAGTACCAGGCCTCGCGCTGGCGTTCCAAGAAGGATGCGAGCAAGCGCAACGAAGCGCGTCAGGGTTCCCTGCTCGACTTCATCGAGGATTTCACGCGCCGTTTCCCGGCCTGCGTGGATGAATATGAAACCCTGCTGACGGACAACCGTATCTGGAAGCAGCGCACGGTCAATATCGGCGTCGTATCGCCGGAGCGTGCGATGCAACTGGGTTTCACGGGCGCGATGCTGCGCGGTTCGGGCGTGGCCTGGGACCTGCGCAAGAAGCAGCCCTATGAAGTTTATGCGGCGATGGATTTCGATATCCCCGTCGGCCTCAATGGCGACTGCTACGACCGCTACCTGGTCCGCGTCGAAGAGATGCGCCAGTCCAACCGCATCATCAAGCAGTGCGTCGACTGGCTGCGTGCAAACCCGGGCCCGGTCATGGTCGATGACCGCAAGGTCCGGCCGCCGCGCCGCGAAGAGATGAAGGGCGACATGGAATCCCTCATCCACCACTTCAAGCTGTTCACGGAAGGCTACAGCGTGCCTGCCGGCGAGACCTACGCGGCCGTCGAGGCTCCGAAGGGCGAGTTCGGTGTGTACCTGGTGTCCGACGGTGCGAACAAGCCCTACCGGCTCAAGTGCCGGGCGCCGGGCTTCGCGCACCTGTCTGCACTGCCCGAGATGGTCGAAGGCCACATGCTGGCCGACGTCGTTGCCGTGATCGGTACCCAGGACATCGTATTCGGGGAGGTCGACCGCTGATGAGCGAGTCCGCCAGCAAGATCCATCTGCTCACCGAGCACACCCGCCACGAGATCGACGGTTGGGTGGCGCGTTTTCCGGAAGGGAAGCAGCGCTCGGCCGTCCTGTCTTCGCTGCGTTTCGCGCAGGAACAGAACAACGGCTTCCTCACGCCCGACCTCATGGATGCGGTTGCCGAATACCTGAAGCTGCCGTCCATCCAGGTCTACGAAGTCGCCTCGTTCTATTCGATGTTCGAGACGCATCCCTGCGGCCGGCACCATGTCAGCGTCTGCACGAACATCTCGTGCATGCTGAACGGCTCCGACCAGGTCGTCGCCTACATCGAGAAAAAGCTGGGCATCAAGACGGGCGAAAGCACGCCGGATGGCCGCATCTTCCTCAAGCAGGAAGAAGAGTGCCTCGCAGCCTGCGTGGGCGCTCCGATGATGATGGTTGACCACCACTTCCACGAACACCTGACGCCGGAATCGATCGACCGCGTCATCGACGAGCTGAAGTAGGCACGCCATGGGCAAGTGGGACGACAAGATGAACCTTGTGTGCTTCGAGGCACTCAAGCACCCGGAATCCTGGAAGCTCGAGAACTACCGCAAGATCGGTGGTTACGACGCCTGGGAAAAGATCCTCGCGGAGAAGACGCCGCGCGAGACGATCATCGAGACGGTCAAGGCATCGGGACTGCGTGGCCGCGGCGGCGCGGGCTTCCCGACCGGCGTGAAGTGGAGCTTCATGCCGCGCAACGCGCCGGGCCAGAAATACGCAGTCTGCAATTCGGACGAATCCGAGCCTGGCACCTGCCATGACCGCGACATCCTGCGCTACAACCCGCACCAGCTGATCGAAGGCATGGCAATCGGTTGCTATGCGATGGGCGCGACCGCCGGCTACAACTACATCCGCGGCGAGTTCCTCGGCGAGCCCGTGCCGCGTTTCGAGGCCGCGCTGGCGGAAGCCTATGCCGCCGGCCTGCTGGGCAAGAACGTCCGCGGCTCCGGCATCGATGTCGACCTCTACTGCGCCGTCGGCGCAGGCGCCTACATCTGCGGTGAAGAAACCGCGCTCCTCGAATCGCTCGAGGGCAAGCAGGGCAAGCCGCGCTTCAAGCCGCCGTTCCCGGCCAACTTCGGCCTCTACGGCAAGCCGACGACGATCAACAACACGCAGAGCTATGCCTCGGTGCCGACCATCCTGCGCAAGGGCGCGGACTGGTTCGCGGGCCTGGGCGTCGCGAATTCGGGCGGCACGGTGATTTTCTCCGTGTCCGGCCATGTCGCGAAGCCGGGCAACTTCGAAGTGCCGATGGGCATTCCGTTCGCCGAGCTGCTGGAGCTGGCCGGCGGCATGAAGGGCGGTCGCAAGCTCAAGGCCGTGATCCCGGGCGGTTCGTCTACGCCGGTCGTGCCCGCCGAGATCATGCTCAAGACGAACATGGACTACGACGCGGTCCGCGCCGCCGGCTCGGCCGTGGGCTCCGCTGCCGTCATCGTCATGGACGAAACCACCTGCATGGTGAAGGTCCTCGAGCGCCTGTCGCGCTTTTATGCCTCGGAATCCTGCGGCCAGTGCACGCCCTGCCGCGAAGGCACCGGCTGGCTCAACCGCATGCTCAAGCGCATCCTTGCCGGCGAGGGCCGTCGCGAAGATATCGGCATGCTGGTCGAGGTTGCCAACAAGATCGAAGGCCATACCATCTGCGCGCTCGGCGACGCGGCGGCGTGGCCCGTGCAGAGCTTCATCAAACACTTCCGTCACGAATTCGAGTACATGGTCGATCATGGCGGCCGCAGCCTCGTTGACGGGGAACGCGTGGCAGCATGAGCGATCCAGTGAACACCGATACCGTCAACATCACCGTTGACGGATGCCCGATGAAGGCCCGCAAGGGCGAGATGATCATCCGCGTCACCGACGCGAACGACGTCTACGTCCCGCGCTTCTGCTACCACGAGAAGCTGCCGGTCGCGGCCAACTGCCGCATGTGCCTCGTCGAGGTCGAAAAGGCCCCGAAGCCGCTGCCTGCCTGCGCCACGCCGGTGGCCGAGGGCATGGTCATCCACACGAAGTCGCCGAAGGCGATTGCCGCCCAGCGCGCCGTGATGGAGTTCCTGCTGATCAACCACCCGCTGGATTGCCCGATCTGCGACCAGGGCGGCGAGTGCGAACTGCAGGACCAGGCCGTCGGTTACGGCCGCGACGTGTCCCGCTTCAACGAGCGCAAGCGCGTCGTCAAGGACAAGAACATCGGTCCGCTCGTGTCGACCGACATGACCCGTTGCATCCATTGCACGCGTTGCGTCCGCTTCGGCCAAGACATCGCCGGCATTCCCGAGCTGGGCACGACCGGCCGCGGCGAGCACAACGAGATCGGCACCTACGTCGAGCGCAGCGTCAACCACGAGCTGTCGGGCAACATCATCGACCTGTGCCCGGTCGGCGCGCTCAACAGCAAGCCCTTCCGCTACCGCGCGCGCTCCTGGGAAATGACCCAGCAGCCGCTCGTGTCGCCGCATGACGGCCTCGGCACCAACCTCTATGGCCACATCCTGCGTGGCAAGCTGATGCGTGTCGTGCCCCGGCGCAACGATGCGATCAACGAGACGTGGATCTCGGATCGCGATCGCTTCAGCTACGAGGGTGTGTATGCGGCCGATCGCCTCAACGCGCCGATGGTGCGCGAGGGCGGCGAGTGGAAGTCGGTTGACTGGCAGACGGCGCTCGAGCGTGTCGCCAACGGCCTGAAGGCGATTCCGGCGGCCTCGCTGGGTTTCCTCGCGAACCCGTCCTCGACCACCGAAGAGATGGCACTGTTCGCCCGCATTGCGCGCGGCCTGGGCAGCGCGAACCTCGACCACCGTCTGCGCCAGCAGGACTTCAGCGGCGATGCCGCGGATCCGGTGCAGCCGCAGCTGGGCATGGCTGTCGCCGATGTCGACAGCCTCCAGTCGCTGTTCGTGATCGGTTCCAACCTGCGCCATGAAATCCCGCTGCTCGCCAGCCGCGTGCGCAAGGCCGCCGTTAAGGGTGGAGCGCGTGTGTCCTTCCTGAATCCGGCTGAATTCGAATACCTCTTCCCGGTCGCCAACCACTGGGTGGTCTCGCCGGCGAAGCAGGTCGCGGAGCTCTCGGCTCTCGTGGCTGCGGCAACCGACACGGCTCCTCTCGCGGGTGTGACGGTTGAACAGCACCACCGCGATTTCGTCGCCGGCCTCAAGGCCGCCGAACGAAAGGCGATCTGGCTGGGTCAACTGGCCGTCCGCCATCCGGCCTATGCGTCGCTGCGTGCCCTGGGCCAGCAGCTGGCTGCCGCCACGGGCGCGTCCTTTGGCGTGCTCGCGGAAGGCGCGAATGCCGCCGGTGCGCACCTGGCCGGCGTGCTGCCGCACCGTGCCGCGGGTGGCGCTGTGCCGACTGCCGTCGGGCTCAATGCGGG
>CANGMU010000188.1 GCA_947454665.1 Pseudomonadota bacterium
ACTACGAAACGCTGAGCAAGAAGAAATTCGAAGGTCGGAGCCTCGTCCGGGACTGACGGCGGTTCGCCGCCAGCCCCTGTTGCCCTGACGGGCTGTCAGCGCGCGGCGGTGGCCTGCAGCCGCGACTCCAGCAAGGCGATCGTGGCAGTTCGTGCAGCGGCCGCGGCCTTGGCTGCATCCCCTGACGGTGCCGGCGCGCCGGGTGCGCCGGCAATGGCGGGCGTCTTGGCGTAATCCAGTGCGGACTTGTTCGCCGCATCGCGGATCGACGGATCCGCACCACGCTCCAACAGGTGCTTCACCACCCGCTCGCGGCCTGCTTCGGCCGCGGCGGACAGCGCCGTGCGGCCTTCCTGGTCGCGGCCCTGGATGTAAGAGCGCAGTTGCGCCGTGTTCGTGCGGCTGTCGACGATCCGGGCGTTGATGTCCGCACCCGCGTCGAGCAGGAGGTCGATCGTCTTGATCGTCATGGCCTGCAGGTCGCCCGGGGGCGGCGTGCCGCCGCCATTGATGCGACCCACGCCGCTCATGCCGACGGCCACCATCAGCGGCGTCATCTCGAAGACGTTGGGCAGATCGACTTCGGCGCCGGCCTTGATCAGCGCCTGCATCGCCTCGTGGTCGTGGCGGATCGAAGCCACGAACAGCGGGCCGACGCCGCCGCGCAGGTCGTATTCCGCAAAGCGGCCGCGACCACCGCCGTAAGGACGCTTGCGCGTGAGCTGGTGGTTCACGTCAACCTTCATCGACAGCAGGCGCTGGATGACCGGCAAGGCGGCACCCGCCTTGAACTCGCCGGCGGGCCGTCCGCCGAAGGCGCCGTCACCCCGGAAGGAATTCATGTCCACGGCGACGTAAAGCGGCGTGCGACCGCTCATGTCCCAAGTGTGCGGGTTCGCGCCCTTGTCGAGCAGGAACAGGGCCGTGTCATAGCGCCGGTTGTCCAGTGCGTTGAGCAGCGGCGTCACGCCATCCGGGTTGGGCTTGTTGACGTCCGCCCCGGCCTTGACCAGCGATTCGACGCAGCGGTGGCAGCCCGCGCGCGTCGCATAAAGAAGGGCGGTGAGACCGCCGGTCTGGCGGCTGCCGAACTGCGCGCGCGGTTCGGATGTCAGCTGCCTCGACCAGTCATCGCTGTGGGCACGCAGATCGACGTTCTTGGCGCCGCGCGCCAGCAGCAGGTCGAGGATCTCGGGCTGGTTGTTGCCGGCGGCCCACATCAGCGCGTTCTGGCCGCGGAAGCTCTCCACGGTGTTCACGTTCGCGCCGCGCTCGATGAGCAGCTTCGAGACCGGCAGCGAGCCGACGCTGATGGCGAGCATCAGCGCGCTCTGGCCGTCGACATTGGGCGAGTTCACGTCGGCGCCGGCGTCCAGCAACGTCCGCACCAGGTCGATGTCGTCGACCTTCACGGCCTCGCCCAGCGCCGAGGCACCATAGCGGTTGGTGACGTTCGCCTTCGCGCCGCGCTTGAGCAGCGCCTGCACCATCTCGCGGTCGACGTTGAACGTCGCCCACATGAGGGCCGTGGAGCCGTCTGGGGCCTTCTCGTTGACGTCCACGTCGGGCGACGTGATCGCGGCGAGTACCGAGTCGCGTTTGCCGGCGCGCACGAGGTCGCCCAGCGTCTGCTTGACGGCGGCAGCCGGCGTTGCAGCCGTTGCGATGGCGGGCGCGAAGGACGTCGAGGTGACGGCCAGCGCGGCAAGTGCCGGGATCCACCCGGCGAGGGATCGTGGGTTAGACAACATTGCCTGCAAAGTTCGTGTAGTGGGCCTGCAGGCCCTTTGCGACGTCATACAGGAAGCGGTAGGGGTCCTGGAACGTGCGGTCCACGTCCTTCAGTGCCCCGGCATCCAGCATGTCCTTGGCGCTGTGGCCCTTGGCGGTCAGCTGGCTCGTCTTGTCAAACAGCTTGGACATCAGGTCACGCTCGGCCTGCAGCTGCGCGCGCGTCATCACGGCACCATAGGCCGGCACGATGCGCGTGTCCGCATTGGCGAGTTTCAGCAATTCGTCCATCGCATCGACACGTCCGCCGATCCATCCGCCGGCGAACCAGTCATGCACCGGATCGCGCAGCGGTGAGGCGACGTCGCCGACTGCCAGCACGTTCGAATCGCGGAAGTACACATAGGCATCGCCGCGCGTGTGCGCCTCGAGCAGATAGCCGTAGTCGATGTGCTCGCTGCCCGACGTCATGGCGCCGTGGTCGCGGAAGCTCACCGTAGGGACCGCTTCCTTCGGGGGTGCCTTGATCCAGCGGTCCTGCGAGGGCGACCAGTAGTCCGCGGCCAGCCACTGCTTCGTGATGGCGTGGGCGCGGATTTCGGCGCCGGCCTTGCCGAAGAGCGCGTTACCGCCCGTCTGGTCGGCGTGGTAGTGCGTGTTGATCAGCGTGCGCACGCGCTCGCCGGCCAGCGATTTCATCAGCGCGGGTGCGTGCTCGGCAGAGCCGCTGTCCACTAGAACCAGCCCATCGGCGCCCTTGAGCACGACCACGTTGCCCGGCAGGCCGGGCATCACGCGGATGCGGTCGCCGAGCGTGACGGCTGGCGCGGAGGCGGCAAGGAGCGGGAAGGCCGAAAGGCCGACGATGCCGCCGACCGATGCCTTCAGGAATGTCCTGCGATCCTGCTTCATCGTCACACCCCCGGCAGCAGGCCGGTGCTGTTGCCGAAGCTGTCCTGGGGGATGCCCAGCTTGTCCAGCATCGTCATGTGCACGTTGGCCAGCGGCGTGCGTTCCGGCAGCACGACGTTCTTGCCACCGACATGCTTGCCGTTGGCGCCGCCGACCAGCACGGCCGGCAGCGGATAGTTGTCATGCGCGTTGCTGTTGCTCATGTTCGAGCCGTACAGGAACAGCGAATGGTCGAGGATGCTGCCTTCGCCTTCGCGCGTGTTGGCGAGCTTCTTGATGAAGCCCGCGAAGCGATCCATGTGGTACTTCTGGATGCGTGAGAGTTCCGCGATGCGTTCGCGCTGGTTCGCGTGGTGGCTCGTCGGATGGAAACCGCCGGCCACCTTCAGGTGCGGGTAGGGGCGGTCGGTGCCTTCGGCAGCCATGACGTAAGTGGCCACGCGGGTCAGGTCGGCCTGGTACGCGAGCGCGATCAGGTCGAACATCATCGTCAGCTGCTTGTCGAAGTCGTCGAGCTCGCCGATCGGCGCATCCGGCACGTCCACGCCCTTCAGGTCGCGTGCGCTGGCCATGTTCACGCGGCGCTCGAGCTCGCGCACGGTGTCGAGGTAATCCGATAGCGCGCGCTGGTCGCTGGGGCCGAGGTCGCGACGCAAGGACTGCGTGCGGTCACCGATCATGTCCAGGATGCTGGCGTTCTTGCGCAGCAGGGCATCACGCTCGGCGGCGGTGTCGCCTTCACCCATGAGCTGGATGAAGACCTTGCGCGGGTTGTATTCCATCGGCAGCGGCTTGTTCGGCGCCGCGTAGGAAGTGGTCACCGCATAGAAGCCACCGTTGCCCGCTGCGATCTGCACCGTCGTTTCCGCGGCCAGTTCCAGCGACGGCAGCGTGGTCTGCTGGCCGATGCGCTGCGCGACCACCTGGTCGAGCGTCGTGGCCAGGCTTGCGCTCTTGGCTGTCGTGTCCGGACGTACGCAGGACAGCCAGGTCGCCGGGTTCAGCGTGTGCACCGAGCCGAGGGCGACGATGTTTTCGAGGTTGTCGAAGGTGGTGACATAGCGCTTGAAGGGCTCGAGCCCCGATACGGTCGGGCCGAGCTTGTAGTCGGCGCCGCTACCGGTGGAGGACCAGGCGTCGACCTCCTTGCCGTAGATGGTGTTGTTCATGATCGCGCCGTGCGGCAGGTAGAAGAACCCCGCGCGCGTCTTGGGCGCCGCGGCGGTGTTCGCCAATGCCGTGCCGGCCGGGACCATCGCATCGAGGAAGGGCAGGCCGAGGGCCACGCCGCTGCCGCGCAGGAAGGTCCGCCGCGAAAGGTGTTTCTTCGTCAGGAATGTCGCCATTGCCGTGCCCTCAGGGGTGCCGGGCCACGGTCTGCCGTGGCGTTTCTATCGGTTCCGGTCCCTGTCGCCGGAAGACTTCGCTGTTGATGACGCCGCCGAGCAGCGCACTGAAGCGGTAGTTGCTGGACGCCGCATCCCGCACGATCTGTCGAACCATCGGCATGTCCTGCGGTTCCAGTTCGCGGTTCAGCGCGTACATCATGAGCTTGCGCGTCACGGTCGTCGGGAACTGGTCGGCACGGCTGGTCAGGTGCTGGCGCAGTTCGACGGGGCCGTTGATGAGCTTGCCGCTGGTCAGTTCCGTCCGCGGGTCGATCTTCGCCTTCGCGGCCGGGTCGACGTCGCGCCAGCGGGCCGTGTTGTCGAAGTTCTCCAGCGCCAGGCCGGGCGGATCGATGATGCCGTGGCAGGCCTTGCAGGACGGACTCTGGCGATGCAGTTCCAGTCGCGCGCGGACCGTCGTGACCGGTGCACCGTCTTTCACGCCGATGTCCGTGTTTACGTTCGGCGGTGGCGGGGCCGGCGGGGCGCCGACCAGCTTGTCCAGCACCCAGGCGCCACGCAGCACTGGCGACGTGCGGTCGCCATAGGAGGTGCGCAGCAGGACTGCACCCTTGCCAAGCAGGCCGTAGCGGTTAGGGTTCTTCAGGTTGACGCGGCGGAACTGCGGACCCCGGATGCCATCGACGCCGTATTGCCGGGCCAGCGATTCGTTGAGGAAGGTCCAGTCCGCGTTGAGCAGGTCGGTCACGCTGCGGTCTTCCAGCAGCACACTGGCGAT
>CANGMU010000189.1 GCA_947454665.1 Pseudomonadota bacterium
CTCGGCCAGGCGGTCGAGCATCAGTTCGCGATAAGGGCCTTCCGGCATGCGCTCGAGCAGCGGCTTGGCCTGTGAGACGAAGCGCGCCTTGCCGTCGGCATGGGACGTGTCGACCTCCGACTGCAGGTGCTGCACGAGGTATTCCGACAGCGGCAGGGCAGCGGCATAACGCGCTTCGAAGGCGGCCGCACCTTCCTTGCCGACCAGCGAATCCGGATCTTCGCCATCGGGCAGGAACAGGAAGCGCATCTCGCGGCCGGCCTGGGCTTCGGGCAGCGCGTTGTTCAGCGCGCGCCAGGCGGCGGCGCGGCCGGCGCGGTCACCGTCGAAGCAGAAGATGATCTCGGGCGCGACGCGAAAAGCGCGCTTCAGGTGTTCCGGCGTCGTGGCCGTGCCGAGCGTTGCGACGGCGTAGGGGATGCCGGCCTGGTGCAGCCGCACGACGTCCATGTAGCCCTCGACGATCATCAGTCGCTTGATCGTCGCGCGGTTCTGCCGAACTTCGTACAGGCCGTAGAGTTCGCGGCCCTTGTGGAAGAGATTGGTCTCGGGCGAGTTCAGGTATTTCGGCTCGCCTTGGTCGAGGATGCGGCCGCCAAAGCCGATGACGCGGCCGCGCGCATCGCGGATCGGGAACATGATCCGGTCGCGGAAACGGTCGTAATAGATATCGCCGGCGCGGCGTTGTTCATCGCTGACGCGGTCTGCCTCGCGCTCGATGACGAGCCCCACTTCGGCGAGCCGTCGCTTCGCCTCGTCGCTGGTGCCGAAGCGGCGGAGCAGGTCGTTCCAGGAGGCGGGCGCGTAGCCGATCGCGAAACGTTCCAGCGAGCCGGCGTCGAGCCCGCGCTTCTGTGCGTACTCCTTTGCGCGCGAATTGCCTGCCAGTTGCTGGCTGAAGAAGGCTGCGACCTCGCCCATCAAGGCATAAAGATCATCGCCGGCGGCGCGCGTGGCAGCCACGCCCGGCGACAGGGCCTCGCGCGGCACTTCGACCCCCAGTCGCGAGGCGAGTTCTTCGACGGCTTCGGGGAAGGGCAGCCGGTCGTAGTTCATGAGGAAGCCGAGCGCGGTACCATGGGCCCCGCAACCGAAGCAGTGATAAAACTGCTTGGCAGGGCTGACCCAGAACGACGGGGTTTTTTCGTCGTGGAAGGGGCAGCAGGCCCGGTACTCGCGACCCGCCTTCTTGAGGGGCACGCGAGTGCCGATCAGCTCGACGATGTCGGCCCGGGCCACCAGGTCGTCGATGAAGTGCTGGGGGATGCGGCCGGACATGCGCTGGAGTCTAACCGACGTCGAGGAGGGCCGGATGGCCACGCCCGAGTTCACGGCTTGCGCGAAGATCACGCGTCGGCTCGTTCCGTTCCTGATGCTGCTGTACGTGGTCGCCTGGTTCGACCGCATCAACGTCGGCTTTGCGGCCCTGCAGATGAACCGCGACCTCGGGTTCAGCCCGGCCGTGTTCGGCTTCGGTGCCGGCGTGTTCTTCATCGGCTACGCGTTGTTCGAAGTGCCGAGCAACCTGCTGCTGGCGCGCGTGGGTGCCCGGCGCTGGATCGCGCGGATCATGGTGACCTGGGGGCTGGTCTCCGTCGCGATGCTGTTCGTGCGCGATCCGATGAGCTTTTACGTGCTGCGTTTCGTGCTGGGCGTCGCGGAGGCGGGCTTCCTGCCGGGCGTCATCTACTACCTCGGCCACTGGTTCCCGCGCGAACAGCGCGCGCATGCCGTGTCCTGGTTCATGGTCGGCATACCGCTCTCGACGGTGCTGGGTGCGCCACTCGCGGGCCTGCTGTTGCAGATGAACGGTCTGGCGGGCCTTAAAGGCTGGCAGTGGTTGTATCTGGTCGAAGGACTTCCGGCGGTGCTGCTGGGTTTCGCGGTCTGGTGGAGGTTGCCGGAGTCGCCGCGCGACGCGCGCTGGCTCAGCGACGAAGAAAAACATGCGCTGACCACGCGCATTGCCGCCGAGCACGCGGCCACGCAGGGGCGGCATGGCCTGGGCATCGGCGCAGCGTTGACGCATCCGACGGTCTGGTTGCTGGGATGGGTGCTGTTCTGCTGCCAGTGCGGCAGTTATGGGCTGAACCTGTGGATCCCGCAGATCGTGAAGGGCCTGTCCGGCAGCAGCGACCTGCTCGTGGGCTTCATTTCCGCGTTGCCCTACGTTGCTGCGGCGATCGGCATGGTGCTGATCGGTCGCAGCTCGGACCGGCGCAATGAGCGCTTCTGGCACGTGGCGCTGCCCAGTCTCGTGGGGGCGGTGGGCTTCGCGGCGAGTGCCTACCTGTTGTCGCCGCTGCCCGGGATGATCGCGCTGACGATCGCGGCCGTGGGTGATCTGGGTAGTCGAGGGCCTTTCTGGGCCTTGCCGCCGCGCTTCCTGGCCGGCGGGAGCCTGGCTGCAGGCATCGCGCTGATCAACACACTGGGGTCGCTCGGGGGCTTCGTCGGTCCTTATGCCGTGGGGCTCGTGAAGGACGTCACCGGGGGATTCACCGGCGGCCTGCTGTTCCTGTCTGGGCTGCTGGTGCTGAGCGCGATTGCCACGCTGCAACTGCGCCGGCACGCGGCGCTGGCCACGAAGGGCTGAAGGCTCAGGCGGAAGGCGGGCGCTTGCGCAGCAGCACCATCGCAACCAGGGCGATGACGATGCCGAACAGGAGCCCGCGGATGAACATCAGCCCGCGAGGCGGGCTTTGATGCGGGCGCTGACGAGCCCCATGTCGGCACGGCCTGCGGCGGCGGCTTTCACCTGCGCCATGACCTTGCCCATGTCCTTGATGGCCGTCGCGCCGGTGGTGGCGACGGCTTCGTTGATCAGCGCATCCAGCTCGGCTTCGGAGAGCTGTTCAGGCAGATAAGCCTGCAGCACGACGAGCTCGGCGTTTTCCTTCGCGACCAGGTCGGCTCTGCCGCCGGCCTCGAACTGCACGATGGATTCCTTGCGCTGCTTGACCATCTTCTCCAGCACGGAGAGCACCTGCGGGTCGTCGAGCATGATTCGCTCGTCGACTTCGCGCTGCTTCACCGCGGAGAGGATCAGCCGGATGGTGGCGAGCTTTTCCTTCTCGCCGGAGCGCATCGCGGACTTCATGTCCTCCTGGATGCGCTCTTTGAGTGCCATGTGCTTAGCCGCGCGCAGCGCGCGCTTCGCCGCCACGGCTGTTGCGCTTGAGGTGACGCTTCACGGCGGCAGCCTTCTTGCGCTTGCGCTCCTGGGTCGGCTTTTCATAGAACTCGCGGCGGCGCAGCTCCGACAGGACACCGGCCTTCTCGCAAGCGCGCTTGAAACGGCGCAGGGCGACGTCGAAATACTCGTTTTCGCGGACACGGACGGACGGCATTGAAACCTCGGCCTCTTCTGATAGGGCGGCCCGGCGGGACGCCCGGAAAAACAGGGCCGTGGATTCTAATGGCCGGACGCCGAAAAGGCAAAGTGCTTCCCGGCCCGCATCAGGCACAATGCGCGCCCATGCGGATCCTGGCCATCGAATCCTCCTGTGACGAGAGCGCTGTCGCTGTGCTCGACGAGGCCCGCGGGCTGCTTTCTCACGCCCTTTACAGCCAGATCGACCTGCACCGCGTCTATGGGGGCGTGGTGCCGGAACTGGCCTCCCGGGACCACATCCGCCGCCTCCTGCCCTTGCTGCGCCAGGCCCTGGCCGATGCCGGGACGACCCTGGCCGAGCTGGACGGTGTGGCTTACACGGCCGGGCCCGGCCTGGTCGGGGCCCTGCTGACTGGCGCCGCGCTGGCGCGGAGCTTGGCCTTCGCCCGCGGGCTGCCGGCTGTCCCGGTCCATCACCTGGAGGGGCACCTGCTGGCGCCGATGCTCGAGGACGAGCCGCCGCCCTTTCCGCATCTGGCGCTGCTGGTCTCCGGCGGCCACACGATGCTGATCGAGGTCCGCGCCCCGGGTGACTACCACCTGCTGGGCGAGACCCGCGACGACGCGGCCGGCGAGGCCTTCGACAAGTCGGCGAAGCTCCTCGGGTTGCCCTATCCGGGCGGACCGGAGCTGGCGCGCCTCGCGCGGGTGGGCAGGGCCGGTGAATTCCAGTTCCCGCGGCCGATGCTCGACCGGCCCGGTTTCGAATTCAGCTTCTCCGGCCTCAAGACGGCGGTGTCACTGGCCGCAAAAGAGCGCCCGTTGACCGATGAACGGCGCGCCGACATCGCCCGCGGCGTGCAGGACGCCATCGTCGACACGCTGCTCGCCAAGACGCGACGGGCCATGGAGGCCACGGGCCTGGTCGATGTTGTCGTGGCCGGCGGCGTGGGTGCGAATCTCGCGCTGCGCGAGGGCCTCGCGCAGCTTGCTCGCCGCCACGGCGGGCGGATTTACCACCCGCGGATCGAGTTCTGCACCGATAATGCGGCGATGATCGCGGTCGCCGGCCTGCTGCGCCTGAAGGCGGGTGGGGCGGCGGACGATCTCGCGATCCATGCGCGCGCGCAGTGGCCCCTGTTCGATCTCGGACCCCTTGGTGCGTGCGACGTTTCCCTGAACGGCAAGAAGAAGACGGGCTGACAAGAGCATGAATCCTATGACCGACCGTGTGTTCCTGCGGGGACTCGCCATCCAGACGACGATCGGCTTCATCGAGTGGGAACGCCACGTGAAGCAGACGGTCGTGATCGACCTCGAGATCCCGGTCGACTGCACATTGGCTGCTTCGACGGATCATGTCACCGAGACGGTGGACTACAAGTCGATGGCCAAGCGCACGATCGGCTTCGTC
>CANGMU010000190.1 GCA_947454665.1 Pseudomonadota bacterium
AGCGGCTGGCGATGTTCACCAGCTTGCCGACGATGTCCGAGTTCACGCGTGCGGTGAAGTCCTCGAGGTTCAGGTCGATGTCCTCGATGCCACCCGTGAGCTTGGCCGCGAAGTAATAGCGCAGCGGTTCCGGCGGCAACAACTCGAGATAGCGCTGCGCCGTGATGAAGGTGCCGCGCGACTTGGACATCTTGTGGCCGTCGACAGTCAGGAAGCCGTGCACGTGCACGGCCGTCGGGCGGCGCAGGCCCGCGCCGTGCAGCACAGCCGGCCAGAACAGCGTGTGGAAATAGCCGATGTCCTTGCCGATGAAGTGATGCAGTTCGGTGTCGGTTTCCGAGCGCCAGTAGGCGTCGAAATCCAGGCCCACCTTGTCCGCCAGCGCGGCGAAGGCGCCGATGTAGCCGATGGGCGCATCGAACCAGACGTAGAAGTACTTGCCCTTCGCATCGGGGATCTCGAAGCCGAAGTAGGGCGAATCGCGGGAAATGTCCCAGTCCTTGAGACCCGCTTCGAACCACTCATCGAGCTTGGCGCGCACCGAGGCGTGCAGGCCGCCGACCTTGAGCCAGTCGCGCAGCATCGTCTCGAAATCGCCGAGCTTGAAGAACAGGTGGTCGGAATCGCGCAGCACCGGCGTCGTGCCGGTGACCGTGGAGACAGGGTCCTTCAGGTCGGCCGGCGAATAGGTCGCGCCGCAGGCTTCGCAGCTGTCGCCGTACTGGTCGGCCGCGCCGCAGCGCGGGCAGGTGCCGCGCACGAACCGGTCGGGCAGGAACATGCCAGCCTGCTCGTCATAGGACTGGCGTACCGAGCGCCGCGTGATCGAGCCGCGATCGACGAGCTTCTGGTACAGCTCGTAGGTGATGCGCCGGTTTTCTTCCGAATGCGTCGAATGGAAATGGTCGAAATCGATCAGGAAACCCGCGTAGTCGCGCGAGTGCTCGCGCGCGGAATTGGCGATCAGCTGCTCGGGTGTGATGCCCTCCTGCTGGGCGCGGATCATGATCGGCGTACCGTGCGTGTCCTCGGCGCAGACGTAACGGCAGTCGTTGCCGCGCAGCTTCTGGAAGCGGACCCAGATGTCGGTCTGGACGGCTTCAATGACGTGGCCGAAATGCAGCGGCCCGTTCGCGTAGGGCAGGGCGCTGGTGACGAGGATCTTGCGGGGCATCGGTCGGTGCGGCTTCGTGCGGGCGGGGCTCGGATTATCGCACGGCGGCAGAGGCCCCGCGCTTGCGGGCCGTCAGGGCGTGTCGCGCGGCGGGAAATTCGGCAGTGGCGTGATCTGCGTGGCCAGCGTTCCCTGTGTCGCCTCGACCTGCAGCAGGCGACCCAGGCGGTCGCCTTCGGTGGCCAGCTGCTGTTGCACGATGCCATGCAGGGCCAGCTGCTCCTCGCCCCGCAGGTGCGCGAAGCCCAGGCCGTAGAAGTGAATGTCCGGGTGGTCGGGATCGGTCTCGCCCTGGTCGCTGGCGATGTGGCAGGCCAAGGTCAGCGTGAAATCCTGCTGGAACAGCCGCACCCGAAGCACCAGTTCCGCGTCCTGGCCCACGTCGAGCGCGATCACGTTGGAAACGCCGACACGCGCCCCGCTCACGCTGAGGTCCGTCACCATCGCAGCCATCGGTACCGGTGTGCGCAGCGACGCGGCAATGGCCGTGCGGACGCGCGGAAGTTCGCGCAATTGCCGGTACTGGATGCCGTGCATCTCGCCGAGATAGAGCACCGGCATCGGGTCGAATACCAGGCGCGAGATGGCCGCTTCGAAACGGAACGCGGTCGAGGGACTCATCCAGCGGCAGACGACGATCTGCCCCTGGTGCACGGCCATCAGGGAGCGGTCCGCGCCGCGGGGAGCCGACACGATGGCCATCCTCGATGTGGCATCGACGCCGATCAGTTCGACCGTATAGCGTATGGCGCTGCCCGCTGGCTGAATCTGCAGTTCGGTCCGCGCCCGCAGCAGCCCCTCGGTATGGGCTTTCGCGAAGCGCTCCATCGGGGTCCGTTGCAGCTCGCTGGGCGCGAAGGGATCGGCCATGACGGTCAGTCCTGCCCCTTCAGGTTTTCGAAACGCGCCTTGTTGATCGAGGCGCGGTAGGCCTCGTTGCCGCTGATCACCCGCTGGTCGAACAATCCCTGGATCGAGTTGTCCATCGTCCGCATGCCGGTGGAAATACCCGATTGCATCGTGTTTTCAAGCTGGTCCAGCTTGCCCTGACGGATGAGGTTGGCGACGGCCGGGGTGTTGACGAGGATTTCCAGCGCGGCGACGCGGCCGCTGTTGTCAGCGCGCTTGAGCAGCTGCTGGGAGATCACGCCCCGCAGCGACGTGGACAGCATCGTGCGGACGTGCTGCTGCTTGTCCGCCGGGAAAACGTTGATCACGCGGTCGACGGTTTGCGCCGAGCCATTCGTGTGCAGGGTCCCCAGCACGAGGATGCCGGTCTCGGCCGCGGTGACGGCGATGCTGATCGTCTCCAGGTCGCGCAGTTCGCCGACCAGGATCGCATCCGGATCCTCGCGCAATGCCGAATGCAGGGCCGCTGCGAAGCTCGGCGTGTGCAGGCCGATCTCGCGCTGGCTGATGAGGCATCCCTTGCGCTGGTGCACGAACTCGATCGGGTCCTCGATCGTGATGATATGGCCTTTCGTGCGGGTGTTGATGTCATCGATGATCGACGCCAACGTCGTGGATTTGCCCGAGCCCGTCTTGCCGGTGATGAGGATGAGCCCGTTGTTCGCGCGGGCGAGGGCGTGGATGGCCGGCGGCATGCCCAGCTCTTCCATCGTCAGCATCTCCGACGGGATTGAACGGAACACGCCGCCCAGTCCGTTGAGTTGCCGCAGCACGTTCACGCGGAAGCGGCCATAACCCGGCAGGGCATAGGCAAAATCCGCGCCGTCCAGCCGGTCGAAGCGCTCCATTGCCTTCGGTGGCATGATCTCCAGCAGCGCCGCTTGCACGAGCGCAGGGGGCAGGGGCGTTTCCCCCATCGGCCGCAGGTCGCCGTGCACACGGATCCGTGCCAGGTCGCCCGCCATGAAATGCAGGTCGGAACCTTTCCGGTTGACCATTTCGGTCAGGTAACTGTCGAGGCGCGCCATGGTGCGGTCAGCCCTCCCAGGAGCGCGGAAGCAGGCTGGAGTCCGTGACATAGCGGGCCAGCAGCTTCTTGTCCGCGGCCTGCAGATAGGCCGAGTCCGGGTCGATCTCGCGGGCCTCGATGGCCGCGATCAAGGCCTGGTCGAGCAGTTGCATGCCCAGGTCGCGCCCGGTCTGGATCTGGCTCTGGATCTGGTGTGTCTGGTCGGTCTGGATGAGTTTGGCGATCGCCCTGGTCATCACCAGTACCTCGCAGATCGCACGCCGACGCTTGCCGTCCGGCGTGCGCACCAGCGTCTGCGTCACCACGGCCAGCAAACTTTGAGACAGGAAGCTCTTGGTCTGTTCCCGCTCATCCGTCGGCAGCGCGTCGATGATGCGGTCGATGGTCTTGGCGGCACTCGTCGTGTGCAGCGTACCCAGCACGAGGTGCCCGGTCTCGGCGGCTGTCATCGCCATCGAGATCGTTTCCGCATCTCGCAGTTCACCGACCAGGATCACGTCCGGGTCTTCACGCATCGCAGCGCGCAGGCCCTCCGCGAAACTGGGGATGTGCGTGCCCAATTCGCGCTGGATGACCTGGCTCGACTTGCTGCGGTGGACGAATTCGATCGGGTCCTCGAGGCTGATGATGTTCAGTTGCCGCTGCGCGTTGAGCATGTCGATCATCGAGGCCAGGGTCGTCGATTTGCCGGTACCGGTCGATCCGGTGACCAGGATCATCCCCTGGTGGGCATCGCAGAGTTTGCGCACGATCGGCGGCAGTGCAAGGCTGTCCAGCGGCGGGATGACGGTCGGGATGGCGCGGAAGGTCGCGCCGATGCCCGTGTCCTTGCGGTAGACGTTGACGCGATAGCGTCCCCCCTCCTCGGACACGTAGGAGAAGTCGAGGTCCTTGCCGTGGGAGAAACGTTCCCGCTGCGGCGGTGTCATGATCTCGTGCAGGTAACTGTCGAGTTCGGTATCGCGCAGTTCACGGAACTTGATGGGCACCAGATCCCCGGCCATCCGCAGCATCGGCGGCACGCCGACGGCCAAGTGGATGTCCGAGCAGCCCTGCTGCATGCCGAGCTTGAGGAAGGCATCGATACGCGCCACGCCGCCATACTCCCGAAGTGACCGGATGTGCGGTCATACTGAAGTGTGACACAGCGGGACGCCGCCGCGTGGGGCGGGCTTTATGCGAAGGCTGCCAGGGCTGACTTCAGTTCCGCCATGCTCTGGAAGCGCTTGTTCTTGTCGACGGACATGGCCTTGAGGACCGCGTCGCCAAGACCGGGCGGCAGCAGGGGATTGCGTTCGGAAAGCGGTGTCGCCTTGCCCTGCACGTGCTGGTACATGACGGCCATGTGGTCGCCGTTCGAGTAGGGCGGGACGCCCGTCAGCAGCTCGTAGAGGATGACGCCGACCGCATAGATGTCGGCACGTTCATCGACGGGACGGCCCAGGATCTGTTCCGGCGCCATGTACTTCGGCGAACCGATCACGAATCCCGTCTTCGTGAGTTGCGTGTCGCCTTCACGGTGCGCTGCGGCAACGCCGAAGTCCACGACCTTCAGTTCGCCCGCGTCATTGATGAGCACGTTGGCCGGTTTCAGGTCGCGGTGGATGACG
>CANGMU010000191.1 GCA_947454665.1 Pseudomonadota bacterium
AGCTGGACGGACAGCTCGTCAAGATCGGAGACGTGCCGGCCACCTACCTGTCGCGCTACCTGCTCATCCGCCTGCCGGAACTGCTGCTGCTGGGCCTCGTCGGCGCCATCGTGACGGCGGGCCTCGTGCTTCGCCGCAAAGCCGTGGACCTGAAGTCACTCGCGCTCTGGTCACCCCTGCTGCTGGCGGCGGTGTTCCCGATCGTCTTCTCGCTGGCGACGCGGCCTGCGCTGTACAACGGCGTGCGGCATTTCAGCTTCGTGTTGCCGCCGCTGGCGCTGCTGGCCGGCATCGGCATCGATCGCTCGATGGTGCTGCTGAAGCCGATCAGAGCCGCCAGTGCCCTGCTGCTGCTGGTCCTCCTCGCGGCCGGTGCGGACAACCTGCTGTTGCTCGCGCGCCTGCACCCTTACGAATACGTCGCCTACAACCATCTGGTCGGTGGCCCGCGCGGCGCCTATGAACGCTATGAAGGCGACTACTGGAGCGACAGCCTGCGCGAAGCGTCGCTGATGCTGAACCGCATCGTGCGCAGCGACCTGGGCTCGGCACCGGCGGGCCTTGCCGTCGCCGTCTGTGCCGAGTCCGTACAGGCCTCGACCTTCCTGGACCCGCGGTTCCGCGTCGTGCGCGACTGGCCGAGTGCGGACTTCTATCTGTCAGCCGTGCAGACACGCTGCGACCGCGCGCTCGGTGGCACGGTGATCGGGCAGGTGCTGCGGGAGGGCGTGCCGCTGGCCGTCATCAAGGACCGGCGCGGACTCGTGGGTCATGAGCGTCGGGTGCTCGGCGAGGATCACCCCGCGCCCTGACGATTGCGGCGTAGCGCCACCCCCAGACCAGCGCAACAACGGCCGAAGCCAACGAACCGATCAGCACGCCCCGTTTTGCTGAATCGACGGCGATGGCCTCGTCAAATGCGAGGTTCGCGATGAAGATCGACATCGTGAACCCGATTCCGGCCAGAAGTCCCAGCAACCAGACTCCGCGCCATGACAAGCCATCCGGCAAGCGGCACCCGCCAAGACGCACCACCAGCCAGCTTGTACCCACCACGCCGAGGGGCTTGCCGACCAGAAGGGCAATGGCCACGCCTGAAGTGATCCACAGCGCATCGGTCGAGGCCTCGCCACCCGACAGCGAGACACCGGCATTGGCCAGGGCGAAGAGTGGCATCACACCGTAGGCCACCCAGGGATGGAGTTCGGCCTGCACCTTGGCAACGGGTGGCTGCGAATGACGGGAATAGCCCCGCAGGTGACCGGCAGTGACGGGCGTCAGCAGGCCCAGTACGACGCCGGACAAGGTGGGGTGTGCCCCGGTCATGAGCAGGCCGCCCCAAACGATCGCGCCTGGCAGGACATAAGCCCAGGCCGACCCGAATCCGAGACGCTGCAGCACCAATACCAGCAAGCAGCCCACTGCCGAGACTGCAAATCCTGCGTATTGCAGGCCACCGGAATAGAAGACGGCGATGATCACTACAGCGATGAGGTCGTCGCTGATCGCCAGCGTCAGCAGGAAAATCCGCAGGCTCGATGGAATCGACTTGCCGAGCAACGCCAGCACGCCGACTGCGAACGCGATATCCGTCGCAGTGGGCACTGCCCAGCCCTCCAATTGCCCGGACCTCTGGTTCATCGCCAGGTAGATCAAGGCAGGCACTGCCACGCCACCTAGCGCGGCGGTGATCGGCAAGGCGGCCTGCCGGACGTCGCTGAGTGAGCCCTCGTGGATTTCCCGCCGGATCTCCATGCCGACGACCAGGAAAAAAATGGTCATCAGCGCATCGTTGATCCAGAAATGCAGGGGCTGCGAGACAACCCGGCCGCCCAGTCCAAACGACAACGCGGCATGCCAGATCGCATGGTAACTGTGCGAATAGGGCGAATTGGCCCAGATGAGTGCAACCGCAGCAGCGAGCACGAGAACCATGCCGCTCACGGCTTCGACGTGCAGGAATTTTTCGAGCGTCGCGATGGCTTGCGCTGCCAACTGCTGGGCGCGCGACGGCTCCTGTGGCCTTTGGGTGCGGGGCGACATCACACGTGCGCCCGGACGGAGCGGCCCGTGCGCCACTCGATCAGGAAGGCACTGGCAACCAGCGCAAGGCAGATGCCCACGACCGGAAACGGCGTCGTATCCGGGAACAGGGCCAGCGCCTGCACTGACACCGCGGCCACGGCCTGCTGGGCGAAGCCCGCAAGACCCCAGCCACTGGCCGTGTTCGGCGCAGCCGACGTCACCGCGTTCGCCGATACGGAAGGCAAGGCGAAGCCGATGCCCACGTTCAACAAGAGACCACAGGGCAGGAAGAGCGCGAGCGGATGCCAGACTCCGCGAGCGAACAGCAGCAGACTCAGACCGGCTGCGAAGACGCCCAGGGCAGATCCCAACAGCACGAGGCGGTGCGTCCCGAGCTTGCGCCCATACCGCAGCACGAAGGCATTGCCCGCGAAATAACCCAGCGGCAGGCAGGCGTAGTAATAGCTGTATTCCCAGGCCGGCCGATGGAAGGCGTCGACCATCAGGTGTGGCGCGATGGCGATGAAGGCAGGATAGGCGGAATACAGCAGGCCCACCTGCAGCATTGAACGCAGGAAATCCCCTCGCCGCAGCAGCGCCGTCGTCGGCGCCAGAAGACGATGCAGGGGCGCGGCGCCCTGCGCGGCACGGGTGTCAGGGTGCAGGGTTTCCGGCACGCGAGCCCGGATCATCAGGAACACGCTCACGCCGAGCGCGACGAGCACCCACTGGATCGCCTGCCAGCCCCCACCCGCCAGCACGAAATTGCCGAGGATCGGCGCGACCATCTGCACGACCAGCATGATCATCGTGATCTGCGCGACCGAACGCTGCAGCTCGTCAGGTGGCGTCAGGTCCGCGACGATCGCGCGCGAAGCGATGAAGGTAGTCGCCGTCGCGAACGAGGCGATCATACGACCCAGCGTGAGAAGGCCCAGCGTCGGCGCCAGGGCCGCCACGATGCAGCCCACGACGAAGGCCGCGAGCCCGATCAGCAGCGAAGAACGACGGCCATATCGATCGGCGAAAGGGCCCAGTAGCACGAGCCCGACACCGAAGGCCAGCAGCGGCAGGCTGACCGTGGCCTGCACGGCCGCCAGGTCCCCGCTGAAGCCGGCCTGGACGGCCGGCAAGCTGGGCAGGTAGACATTCAAGGCCAGCGGCCCGAGCGAGGAGCAGCTGCCCAGCAGCACCATCTGGAGCCACTGGCCGCGACCCAGGCCGCCCGGGGTCATTCGCGTCCCGCGACGATCCGGTGCTGCAGCGTATCGAGCCCATAGATGCCGGCGGTCACGACATCACCCTGCACCAGCGGACCGACGCCATCCGGCGTGCCCGTGAAGATGAGGTCGCCCTGTTGCAGCGTGTAGTAGGTCGACAGCTCGGCGATGATCTCCGGCACCGACCAAATCAGCTGCGAGAGGTTGGCGTCCTGACGGATCTCGTCGTTGACCTTGAGCCAGATGCGGGCATCGACCGGATGTCCGACCTGCTCCACCGTGTGGATCGCGGCCATCGGCGCGGCATTGTCGAAGCCCTTGGACGTATCCCAAGGCTGGCCCTTCTCGCGGGCTTCGGCCTGCAGGTCGCGACGCGTGAGGTCGTTGCCCACGGCATAGCCGTAAACATGCGACAGGGCATCTTCGGCAGCGATGTTGGCGCCACCCTTGCTGATCGCGACCACCAGCTCGACTTCGTGGTGGAGATTCTGCGTGTGCGGCGGATACGGGATGTCGCTGCCGTTGCCGACGATGGCATCGGCCGGCTTCATGAAGAAGATCGGCAACTCGCGCGACGGATCGCCGCCCATCTCCTGCACATGCGCCGCATAGTTGCGACCCACGCAATAGATGCGGTGGACCGAGAAGCGGTCGTTGCTGCCATGGACCGCAGCCCAGGCACGGGGCGGCGGCGAGAAGACGTAGCTGGCGTACATCGCGGATCAGGCTCCTGCAGTGGAACCGGCCCTGTCGGCCGGGACGCGAAGTGTAGACCAGCCAGCCCGACGCGGGCGCCTTCAGCCGTTGCTGACGGCGTCCATCTCGTCGTCCTCGCTCTCGGCCAGCTCGGGCATCTCGCGCAGCAGCTTCAGCGCGACCGAATGGAAGACCTGCCGCTCTTCCGGCGTGAGCGTGTCGAGAAGGCGAGCCTGCCAGGCCCGCGAGGCAGGCAGGATGCGATCGAACAGGGCCTTGCCCCTCGGGCTGATCGAAACCTGCAGGCGCGGCGAAATGCTGGACGTGCGCGGCCGGTCATCCGACGGGATGGAATCCAGCGCCACCAGTCCCTTCGCATGGATGGACTTCAGCGTCCGGCTGACCTGTCCCTTGTCCATCGAGGACCCCGTGGTGATCTCGCTGAAGAGCAGGCTGCCGTAGCGCGCGACGAGCGCGAGCAGACGCCACTCCGGCAGGCTGACGCCGAACGGATCCAGATAGCGCCGGCTCAAGGTGGCCTTGGTGAGCGTCGCCAGACGCATCACCATGAAGGTCGGGAACTGGTGGACTTCTAGATTCTCGCCCTGCCCGCCCGGATCAAGCCAGGGGCAGACATCGTCGAGGGCTTCGTGCTGCTCCGCGGGACTGGGCACCCGCGCTTTCATCGTCGTGCTCAAGGTGAGGCTCTTTTCGGTATTCTTGAATCGAGGATGAATCTGCGGGAGATGCAGTGTCAACGGGGTAAAACCCGAATGGCAG
>CANGMU010000192.1 GCA_947454665.1 Pseudomonadota bacterium
CCGTGCCATCGGCCTGGCTGCTCGTTGAATGGTTCCGCGGCTGGTTCCTGAGCGGCTTCCCCTGGTTGTCACTCGGCTACTCGCAGACCGACAGCGTGCTGCGCGGCTTCGCGCCGGTGGGCGGCGTGTACCTCGTGAGTCTCGTGCTGCTGCTGGCGGCATCGGGACTCGTCATGGTCGTGCGCGGCTGCGGCGCCGTGCGTGGCGTGGCTGCGTTGCTCGTGCTGCTGCCCTGGCCGATTGGCGCCGCGCTCGATCGCATCGAGTGGACGCGGCCGGCCGGCCCGCCGATCAGCGTCGCCATCCTGCAGGGCGCCGTGCCGCAGGACGAGAAGTGGCTCGCGTCGAACCTCGACAACACGCTCCAGCTGTATCGCCGTCTGAACACGGAAGCCCTGGGTGCGCGGCTCATCGTCTGGCCGGAATCGGCACCGCCGGATCTGGCGAACAACATCCCGCGTTACCTGAGCACGATCTGGGCCGAGTCACGCGCACGACAGTCCGACGTGGTCATGGGCGTGGTGCGCGTCGATGCGGATGGCGAGACGTACTACAACTCGATGCTCGCGCTGTCCGGCGACGAGCCGACGTTCTACGACAAGAACCACCTCGTGCCTTTTGGCGAATACTTCCCCGTGCCGCGATTCGTGCGACAGTGGCTGCGCCTCATGAGCCTGCCGTATTCGGATTTCGCGGGCGGTGGGGATGAGCAGCCACCGCTGGCGGCCGGTGGTGTGAAGATCGCGCCGTCCATCTGTTATGAAGATGCCTATCCGACGGAGCAGTTGCGGGCGCTGGGGCAATCAAACCTGCTTGTGAACGTCACGAACGACGCCTGGTTCGGTCATACCGGCGCGCGCTACCAGCACTTCCAGATCGCCCGGATGCGCGCGATCGAGAGCCGACGGCCCCTGTTGCGAGCGGCCAATGATGGCGTATCGGCGGTGGTCGGGCCCCGCGGCGGTGCCTATGCGGCCGCGCCGGAATTCGAGCCGGCTGCGTTGCGCGGCAGCGTGCAACCGCGCGAGGGACGTACGCCCTGGATGGTTGTGGCGAACCTGCCCGTCGTGGCGGGCGCGGCTTTCATGGTCTTGCTGGGCGTTATCGTCACGCGGCGGCGCCGGACGCCGGGCTGGCCCTCTTGATTCCGGAACGCCGGAACCTTATCTCAGGCGTCACGGTCTATCCGTGACTTGGGTTTATTGAACCGAATTCGAGGATCCATCGCATGACTACGGAACGAAACGGCGGACGTTTGATCGGAGTATTGCTGGCGGGTCTCCTGGTGTCCGCCTGCTCGGGCAACACGGCCACGGCGATGCCGCAGGCCGGGACTGCAACGCAATCCAGCGAACAGCGTCCGGCGCCGGCTGTCACCGGCCTGCCAGACTTCACCGCCCTGGTCGATCGCTTCGGTCCGGCCGTCGTGAACGTGCAGGTCACGGAAAAGCCGCGCGAGACGCCGCCGCAGGTCCGCGGCCCTCAGGGCGCCAATCCGAATGATCCTTTCTCCGATTTCTTCCGCCGCTTCGGCATCCCGAACCCCAATGGGGGTGGTGGTGGACGCGGTGGCAATGCGCCGCCGGCACGCGGTGAGGGCTCGGGCTTCATCGTCACGGCCGATGGTTACATCCTGACCAACGCGCATGTCGTGCGCGGCGCGTCCGAAGTGGTCGTGAAGCTCACGGATCGCCGTGAATATCCGGCCAAGGTCGTTGGCCAGGATGCGCGCACAGACGTCGCGGTCCTCAAAATCGACGGCAAGAACCTGCCGACCGTGAAGCTCGGCGATCCGGCGAAACTCAAGCCGGGCCAGTGGGTCGTCGCGATCGGCTCGCCCTTCGGCTTCGAGAACAGCGTGACGGCGGGCATCGTCAGTGCGACGGCGCGCACGCTGCCGGATGACCGCTACGTTCCGTTCATCCAGACCGACGTGCCGGTGAACCCCGGCAATTCCGGTGGCCCGCTGTTCAACATGGACGGCGAAGTCGTCGGCATCAACTCGCAGATCTACAGCCAGACCGGCGGCTACATGGGCCTGTCCTTCGCGATCCCGATCGACGTCGCGAACAACGTCCGCGAGCAGCTCGTGAAGAGCGGCAAGGTGAGCCGCGGCCGCATCGGTGTCAGCATCCAGGACGTCAGCTCGCAACTGGCGGATTCCTTCGGTCTCGACCGTCCGCGCGGTGCGCTGGTCGGTTCCGTTGAGTCCGGCGGTCCCGCCGACAAGGGCGGCGTGAAGGCGGGCGACATCATTGTGCGCGTCGACGGCAAGCTGATCGAGCGCGACAGCGAAGTGCCCTCGCTGATCTCCGGCATCAAGCCGGGCAGCGACACGCAGATCGAAGTCTGGCGTGATCGCGCCGTGAAGAAGCTCACCGTGAAGGTGGCCGAGCTCAAGGAAGACGGCGAGAAGACGGCCAAGGCCGATGGCGGCGACGGCGCCGCGCAGGGCGCGCTGGGCCTCACCGTCCGCCCGCTTCAGCCTGAAGAGCGTCGCCAGGTGAAGACCGACGGCACGCTGGTCGTCGAGGACGTCACGGGTCCGGCCGCCGCCGCGGGCGTGCAGCCGGGCGACATCATCCTCGGCGTCAACGGCACGCCGGTGAAATCGGTCGACGACCTGAAGGCTGCCGCGAAGAAGTCCGGCAAGACTGTTGCGCTGCTCATCCAGCGCGGCGAGGCCCAGATCTTCGTGCCGGTGCGCACGGGAGGCTGAGTCGGGCCAAGGCGGGGTCGTGTAAACTTGCTCGATGCAAGAACGTTACGACCCCGCCGCCATCGAAAGCGCGGCACAGGCCGATTGGGCCGCGCTGAACGCCGACATCGCTGACGAAAACGCAGCCGGCGAAAAGTTCTACTGCCTGTCCATGTTCCCGTACCCGTCGGGTCGGCTGCACATGGGCCACGTGCGCAACTACACCATCGGCGACGTGCTCTCGCGCTTCATGCGCATGCAGGGCCGCAACGTGCTGCAGCCGATGGGCTGGGATGCCTTCGGCCTGCCGGCCGAGAACGCCGCCATGGCCAATGGCGTGCCGCCCGCCAAGTGGACCCGCGACAACATCGCCTACATGAAGCGACAGCTGAAGTCGCTCGGCCTATCGATCGACTGGACGCGCGAGCTCGCCACCTGCGATCCCGACTACTACAAGTGGAACCAGTGGCTCTTCCTGCGCATGCTCGAGAAGGGCATCGCCTACAAGAAGACCGGCGTCGTGAACTGGGATCCGATCGACCAGACCGTGCTCGCGAACGAGCAGGTCATCGACGGTCGCGGCTGGCGCACGGGCGCGCTCGTCGAGAAGCGCGAGATCCCGATGTATTACCTGCGCATTACCGGCCACGGCGATGCGCTGCGCGATGCGCTCGACGGCCTGGAAGGCTGGCCGGAGCGCGTGCGCGCGATGCAGGCCAACTGGATCGGTCGCAGCCACGGCGTCGATGTCGACTTCCCCTACGCGGACGACACGACAGCCCTGTTGGGCAGCGCGGGCAAGCTGCGCGTCTTCACGACGCGCGCCGACACGCTGATGGGCGCGACCTATGTCGCCGTCGCAGCCGAGCACGCGGTGGCGCTGGCTGCTGCCGCGGGCAATGCCGAGATTGCTGCTTTCGTCGAGGAATGCCGTCAGGGCAGCACGATGGAGGCGGATCTCGCCACGCAGGAAAAGAAGGGCATGCCCACCGGCCTGCACGTCCTGCACCCGCTGTCGGGCGAGCGCCTGCCGGTCTACGTCGCGAACTACGTGCTGATGGCCTATGGCGAAGGCGCCGTGATGGCCGTGCCCGCGCACGACGAGCGCGACTTCGAGTTCGCGCAGAAATACAGCCTGCCGATGCGCACGGTCATCGCGTCCAGGACCGGTGCGTACACCGACGTCGTCGCGCCGTGGATCGATGCCTACGGCGAGCACGGCGTCACGGTGAATTCCGGCGCCTTCGATGGCCTGGAGTCTTCCGCTGCCGTCGACGCGATCGCCGCCGCGCTGGCCGCGAAGGACCTGGGCCAGAAGCGCGTGCAGTTCCGTCTGCGCGACTGGGGCATCTCGCGTCAGCGTTACTGGGGCTGCCCGATCCCGATCATCCATTGCCCGGCCTGCGGCGACGTGCCGGTGCCGGACAAGGACCTGCCGGTGCGCCTGCCGGAAGACCTCGTGCCGGATGGCAGCGGCAACCCGCTCGCCAAGTCCGCCAGCTTCCTGAACTGCAAGTGCCCGAAGTGTGGCGCGGATGCGCGGCGCGAGACGGACACGATGGACACCTTCGTGGATTCGTCCTGGTACTTCATCCGTTACGCCTGCCGCGACAACGCAGACGCCATGGTCGATGCGCGCGTGGATTACTGGCTGCCGGTGGACCATTACATCGGCGGCATCGAGCACGCGATCCTGCACCTGCTGTATGCGCGCTTCTGGACGCGCGTCATGCACGACATGGGTCTGGTGAAGGTTGCTGAACCCTTTTCGAACCTGCTCACGCAGGGCATGGTGCTGAACCACATCTTCCACCGTACGCCGGCCGCCGGCCGACGCGAATACTTCAACCCGGCCGACGTGGATCTGGTGGTCGACCCGGTCACGAAGCAGCAACGCGCC
>CANGMU010000193.1 GCA_947454665.1 Pseudomonadota bacterium
CAGTGTCGCCGCCGATCGATGCGACCGTCGCGGTGTTGGGCCGTGATCGCGTCCTGGCAAGGCTCGAATCAACCGTGAAGCGCGCTGGATAAATACACGGAGTCCGTGTATTTAACCGGGTCATGAAAAACGTCACCGTGACCCTCGACGACCAGACGGTCGAATGGGCCCGTGCACAGGCCACGGCCCAGGGCATCAGCCTGTCCCGCTACATCGGGGAGGTGCTGCGCAAGCAGCTCCCTGAGGCGCAGGCCTATGAGCGGGCCATGAAGGCCTTTCTGTCGCGCAAGCCGTATTTGTTGCGGGATCCGGACGAGGAGCTTCCGACCCGGGAAGAGATTTATGACCGTCCCGTGCTTCGTCGACGCTAACGTCTTCCTTTACACGCAGGACGTCCGTGACCCTCGCAAACGCGAGATCGCGGATACCTTGCTGGCGCGGCTCTGGGGCGATCAGGCAGGCCGAACAAGCATCCAGGTGCTCAACGAGTACTACTCGGTGCTGACGCGGAAGTTTCGGCATGCCGTGGCCCACGAGGTCGTGTGGGCGGATATCGAGGCGCTGATGGCATGGAATCCCTTGCCTGTTGATGCGGAGGTCATGCATCGCGCCCGCCACCTCGAACTGCGATACCGCCTGAATTGGTGGGACGCGATGATCGTCGCCGCCGCGCAGTTGCAGGACTGTCGGATCCTGTATTCGGAGGACCTGCATCACGGGGCCGTATTCGATTTCGTTCAGGTCCGAAATCCCTTCATCGAACAGGTCAACGAGCCTGCGCCGCCCGAATACGTGGCGCCGCGGAAGGTCTCGGCACACCGGCCCCGCGGGCGCCCTCGAACGGCCGTTTGATTCCTTGACAGGCGAGGGATGTCCGCGTAATTTTCGCGGCCTTCCTGCTGTGGGGCTATAGCTCAGCTGGGAGAGCGCTTGCATGGCATGCAAGAGGTCGACGGTTCGATCCCGTCTAGCTCCACCACGTATTCCACGCCCGTCCGGTTCCGGACGGGCGTTTTCGTTTGCCGACTGCGTCCCAGAATCGCACGCACTGTCGATGTGCCGGGCAATGCGCTGCTAGCCTCGTTCCATCCAGGGTTCGTGGGGCTCCCATGACCGAGCAGCGCGCGACAGTCCCCGCAACGATCGATCCGGCTCCCCTGGTGCCTGCAGCCGCTGGCCTGGTGCTGGCGGCGTGTGGCGGTGGCGACTCGGGCGGCAGCGCATCCTCGGGTGGCAGCGGTAGCTCCGGCAGCACTGGAGGGTCCTCGGGCTCGACGACCGCGGTCACTGCCAATCAGGCCTCGCGTTTCCTGTCCCAGGCAGCCATCGGTTACGCCAGGACGGACATCAACACCGTGGCGGCCAGCGGCATCGATGCCTGGCTCACGTCGCAATTCGCGCTGCCGCGGCCGCAGAAATTCTGGGACTTCCTGGTCGCCAACGGCTACGACGCCGCAGCCAACGTGAACACCTTCGCCGGCTTCGATCCGATGATCTGGTCGCAGCTCATGGGAAGCGCAGACCTGCTGCGCCAGCGCGTGGGGCTGGCGCTGCTCGATCAATGGGTCGTCAGCATCGATGGCATCACCGGTGGCTGGCGGCCTTTCACGATGGCTGCCTACCTCGATGGCCTCTGGGACAACGCCTTCGGCAATTACCGAGACCTCATGGAGGCGGTGTCCACCAGCGTGGGGATGGGGCTTTACCTGACCTTCCTCGGCAACGTGAAGGCGAACGCGACGACGGGCGCGATCCCTGACGAGAACTATGCGCGCGAGCTGATGCAGTTGTTCACGATCGGCCTTTACCAGTTGAACAGCGATGGTTCACCCGTCCTCTCCAATGGTGTGCCGATCCCGGCCTATACGCAGAACGACGTCTCGCAGCTGGCGCGCGTGTGGACCGGCTACACGTATGCGAATGCAGACAACAGCACGCCCGCGCGGCTTCAACTGCCGATGGCTGTGATCGCCGCCAGGCATGAATTGGGCGCGAGCAGTTTCCTCGGCATCAACATCACGGCTGGAACAGATGCCGCTGCAGCCCGGAAGATCGCGCTGGATGGTCTGTTCAATCATCCCAACGTGCCGCCCTTCGTCGGCAGGCAGCTGATCCAGCACCTGGTCACCAGCAATCCATCGCCGGCCTATGTGCGGCGGGTCGCCCAGGCGTTCATCGACAACGGACGCGGTGTCCGGGGCGACATGAAGGCGGTGGTTCGTGCGGTGCTGGTCGATGCCGAAGCCCGCGATGACACGCAGGTGGGCAGCACCACCTTCGGCAAGTTGCGGGAACCGGTGACGCGTCTCGTGCAGTGGGCTCGCGCGTTCGCGGTCACGTCGCCGACGCAGGCCTGGCCCTTCGGCAACACATCGTCCTCGGCCACCCGGATCGCCCAAAGCCCCGGTCATGCCCCCAGCGTCTTCAACTGGTTCCGTCCCGGCTATTCGCCAGCGGGAACCGCCGCCTCGTCGGCAGGGCTCGTGGCGCCGGAGTTCCAGATCACCAACGAACCCTCGGTGATCGCCTATGTGAATTACCTGCAGTCCGTGATCGTGAACGGTGCCGGTGAGGCGAAGCCCGATTACAGCGCCTTCGTGTCGCTGGCCGCGGACAACCAGGCCCTGCTCGCGGAATTGAACCTGGTGCTGGCTGCGGGCCAGATCAGCACGACGACGCTGGGGCGCATGAAGTCGGCCCTCGACACGATCAGCGTTGCCACGGCCGCCGGCCTCAACAGCCGCGTCTATGCCGCCGTGACGCTGGTCATGGCCTCGCCCGAATACCTGGTGCTGCGGTAAGGAGCAGGACGATGACGATGGACGCCTCCCGCCGCGCCTTCCTGCAACGCAGTGCTGCGATATCGCTGGCCGGTGCCGCCACGCCGTTCGTCATGAACCTGGCCGCCATCGGGGAGGCCGCTGCGGCGACAGCCTCCGATTACAAAGCCCTGGTGTGCGTATTCCTCTACGGAGGCAATGACTACGCGAATACGCTGGTGCCATATGACAGCGCGGGCTACGGCGTCTACGCCACGCAGCGGCCCGGCCTGACCTATGCGCAGGCGGCGCTGGCGCCCACGGTCCTGAACCCGTCGGTCCCGCTGCCGGCGGGTGCGCAATACGCGTTGGCGCCTGAACTCGGGAAGCTCCTGCCGATCTTCAACGCGGGAAAGATGGCGGTGATGCTGAATGTCGGCACGCTTGTGCAGCCGACCACCAAGGCGCAATACCAGACCAGCAGCGTGCCCCTGCCGCCGAAGCTGCTGTCGCACAACGACCAGCAGAGCTACTGGCAGGCCTCGTCACCCGAAGGCGCTGCGTCGGGGTGGGGCGGACGCATCGGCGACCTGTTGCAGTCCGGCAATGGCACTTCGACGCTGACCTGCGTGAACGTGTCCGGCAACGCGGTGTTCCTGACTGGCCGGGCCGCCGTGCAATACACGCTGACGCCCAATGGGCCGATCGCGCTCAACGCGCGCAACAGCCTGCAGGGTTCAACCGCAGCGGCCAGCCTGCTGCAGTCGCTGCTCAACGGCGGCGGCCCCCATGTGTTCCAGGCGGCCTTGGGTGGTATCGGTTCGCGCGCGCTGGATCTCTACAGCCAGGTCACCGGGGCGACCGCGCAGGCCCAGGTGACGACGACGGCCTTTCCGGCGGCGGCCGACACGCAGAGCACGCTGGGTGCGCAGTTGCAGTACGTTGCAAAGATGATCTCCGTCGGGAGCCAGCTGGGCGCGAAGCGTCAGGTGTTCTTCGTGTCGACCGGCCGGTTCGACACCCACGATGGACTGCTGACGCTGCATCCCAGCTTGCTGACGAACGTTGCCGACGCCTTGCGTGCGTTTTACGACACCACCGTCGAGTTGGGCGTGGCGTCGCAGGTCACGACCTTCACGGCATCGGATTTCGGGCGTGCGCTGACCGGCAACAACGATGGCTCGGACCATGGCTGGGGCAGCATGCACTTCGTGCTGGGGGGCGCCGTACGGGGTGGCCGCTATTACGGAACGAATCCGACGCTCGCCAACGGCGGACCGGATGACATCGGGCAGGGCAGGCTCGTGCCGACGATGTCCGTCGACCAGTACGCGGCGACGCTGGCGGCCTGGTTCGGGGTCGGCAGTTCGGACCTTTCAACCGTGGTGCCGAACATCGGCAATTACGGGGGTAGCACGCTCGGCACGAATCTGGGCTTTGTCTGAACGGCTTGAGGGTCAGGCATCCGGGGCCATGCGCGGCCAGAGGCTCTTGAAGGATTCCGTCAGGAATTGCGTGGCATCGCCGTACTGGGCCTCATAGGCCTTGGCCGGCGCGGCAGCCAGCATGTCGGCCGGCGCGAGGCCCTTGCGCAGCATCTGCGTCAGCTTCGTGCTGAGATCCGCCACGATCACCCGTTCGGCTTCCAGATCCTGCTTGGCGATCACCGTCGTTCCGTTCGCCGTGACCACGCGGGTGCTCTCGTCGCACTGTTCGATGAGCGTCCGGTAGCCGTTGGCCGTTCCGGTGATCCAGCCGCCGGTCACCCAGTCCGCCGTCGGCCAGCCCTTGCCCGCGACGACGCCCCCCGTAACCAGCACATTGGCCTTCATGAAC
>CANGMU010000194.1 GCA_947454665.1 Pseudomonadota bacterium
ACAGGTTGCCGAAGGCGACGAACTGGTCGTGCTGGAGGCAATGAAGATGGAGATCAGCGTCCGGGCGGATGGTCCTGGCATCGTCGAAGCGGTGTATTGCAGTGCCGGCAAGCCAGCCAGTGCGGGCAGCGCATTGCTAGCCCTGCGACCTGTGGAGGCCAGCGCATGAACCCTGCCCTGTCGCTCGACATCCGGACGCTCACGGAAAGCTACCGCACGCGGAAACTCGACCCCGTCGGCCTGGCGCAGGAACTGCTGGCACGGCGCGACGCACAGGCCGATCGGGGCATCTGGATCACGCCGCTTCCCGCGGAAGAGCTGTTGGCGCGTGCCGAGGCGCTGCGCTCACGCGACCCCGCTTCGATGCCGCTGTACGGCATCCCGTTCGCCATCAAGGACAACATCGACCTGGCGGGTCTGCCGACGACGGCGGCCTGTCCCGCGTTCGCGCATACCGCAAGCGAATCCGCGTTCGTCGTGCAGCGGCTCATCGAGGCTGGTGCCCTTCCCGTCGGCAAGACCAATCTCGACCAGTTCGCCACCGGGCTGGTGGGAACCCGCTCGCCCTACGGCGTCTGCCGCAACAGCTTCGATCCGGAATACGTGAGCGGTGGTTCCAGCAGCGGCTCCGCGGTGGCCGTCGCGCTGGGCCTCGCAAGCTTTTCGCTGGGCACGGACACGGCAGGCTCCGGTCGCATACCCGCCGCGTTCAACAACCTCGTCGGCTGGAAGCCCAGCTGCGGTGCACTGAGCACACGAGGCATGGTGCCGGCCTGCCAATCACTCGATGCGATGTCGGTGTTCGCGCTCACGGCGGAAGATGCCTGGCGTGTCGCCAGCGTGGCCCGTGCGTTCGATGCCGCCGACCCGTGGTCACGCCGGCGCGAGTCACCGCGCAACGCGAACTGGTCGCAGCGACCGGGCATCCGCATCGGCGTTCCGCTGCCAGCGCAACGCGAATTCTTCGGCAACGAAGACTACGCACGACTGTTCGAGGCCAGCATCGAACGCCTGACGGGGCTCGACTGCGTCATCGTTCCCGTGGACATCGAGCCCTTCCTGGAAACGGCACGACTGCTGTACGAAGGCCCCTGGGTCGCCGAACGCCATATCGCGACCGAACCACTGATCGTCGAACAGCCGGAGGCACTGCTGCCGGTGACGCGCCAGATCATCGAGACCGGCGCCCGGCCCAGCGCCACGGACGCGTTCCGCGCGCAATACCGCCTGCAGGCCCTGAAGGCGGCGACCGCGGATGTCTGGAACCACATCGATACATTGCTGCTGCCGACGGCGGGCTCCCACCACCGGATCGACGAAGACCTGGCGGACCCGATCCGGCTCAACAGCCGATTGGGCCGCTACACGAATTTTGTGAACCTGCTCGACCTGGCCGGCGTGGCGGTGCCCGCGGGCTTCACGCCGCAAGGCATGCCCTTCGGCGTGACGTTCATCGCCCCGGCCTGGCAGGACGCGGACCTTCTGCGCCTGGGTTCGCGACTGCAGCGCAGCGCCGTGGACCGTGGCGGTGCGACCGCACTGCCGTTGCCAGGTGACGAGGGCTTCGCCTTCACCGATGAGGACGAATTCATCGATGTCGCCGTCTGCGGCGCGCACCTGTCCGGGCTGCCGCTGAATGGGCAACTCACGAGCCGCGGTGCCTGGCTTGTTGAGACGACGCGCAGTGCGGCCTGTTACCGGCTTTACGTCTTGCCGGGCGACGCACCACGCCGTCCCGGCATGGTCCGGGTCGATGGCGAAGCAGGGGCAGCCGTTGCCGTAGAGATCTGGCGAATGCAGGCCTCGCAGTTCGGCAGCTTTGTCGCCGGGATCCCGGCACCCTTGGGCATCGGCAAACTGCAGCTCCACGACGGGCGCGAAGTCTGTGGCTTCGTGTGCGAGGCCCTCGCCGCCCGCGGCGCCCTCGATATCAGCCACCTCGGCAGCTGGCGGGCCTACCTGGCATCGCTGTAAGCCTTCTGGTCGCCTACCATCCAAGGATGAAGGCAGGCGATCAAGGAACTGATGCGGGCACGACGCGGGCGCCAACCCTGATCCGGCGCTTCTGGGGCACCGCGTCCGGCTTCTGGACCGGCGAGGCACGCTTCAAGGCCTGGGCGCTGTCGCTGTTGCTGGTGCTCGTCACGCTGAGCCAGATCGGCGTGCAGTACCGCATCACCTTCTGGACGCGCGACATCTTCGACGCGGTCGAGATGCGCGATGCCAACATGCTTTGGACGCAGGCCTTGCTGTCGATGCCCCTGCTGGGCACCACCGTCGCCTTGGCCGTTGCAGCTGTCTATGGACGAATGTCCATGCAGCGTGAATGGCGCGCGTGGCTGGTGCAGCGGCTGTTCAGCCGCTGGGTGAAGCAAGGCCGCACCCATCACCTCAACCTGCTCGAAGGCAACCACCAGGTTCCCGAGGCCCGGATCACCGACGATGCGCGCATTGCCACCGATGCGCCGATCGACTTCGTCGTCGGACTGTTTCATTCCGTAGTCGGCGCAGCCACCTTCATCGGCATCCTGTGGTCCATTGGCGGCAGCCTGGACCTCTCGATGGGCAAGACGGCGATCCACGTGCCGGGCTTCCTCGTCGTGTCGGTCGTCGTGTACTCGGCGCTCGTCACGCTGGCCATGCTGGCTGTCACCCGCCAGTTCACGACGGTCTCGGAATCCATCAACCAGGCTGAAGCGGAGTTCCGGTTCGCGCTGACACATGTGCGGGAGAACGGTGAGCGCATCGCCTTGCTCGGCAGCGACGAGCGCGAACGACAGGGGCTCACGGCTGCGCTGGCTGTCGTCATCGCGCGATGGCGGCGCTATTGCGGACAGCATTTGCGGGTGACGGTCGTGTCCAACGCGAACTTCCTGATCGCACCGGTGCTGCCCGTGTTCCTGTGCATGCCTCGCTTCCTGCAGGGCGAGATGTCGCTGGGCGAGGTCACGCAGGCCGCGGCGGCCTTCGTGCAGGTGCAGTCCTCGTTCAACTGGCTGGTCGACAACTTCGCCCGCGTCGCAGACTGGCGCGCCTCGGCGCGTCGCGTGGGAACCCTGCTCGAATCCTTCGACCGGCTTTGGGAGTCAGGGCGTTCCAGCGATCCCGGACGCATCATCCGTCGCCTTGCCGACGACAGCACACTGCGCCTGCGTGGCCTGCGAGTCACGACGGAGGGTGGTCAGGTGCGCCTCGACACCGACGACCTGGTCATCGGCCGTGGCGAGCGCGTCAGGCTGTCGGGCCGTTCGGATGGGGGCAAGGTCGCCTTGCTGCACGCGATCATGGGATTGGCCGACCGTGGCGCGGGTGAGGTCATGCTCGGTCGATCACTGCGACCGTTCGTCATGCCTTCCCATCCGTATATGCCCATCGGCACGCTGCGCCATGCCGCCTGCTATCCCGCTTCGGCGGACGGCACCGACGAGGCAAGTCTGCGTGACCTCCTCGATGCCTTCGGCCTGGGCACGCTGACGACGCGGCTGGACGAAGACGCACCGTGGGAGCAGTTGATGAGCGATGGCGAACGGCAACGGCTGGACTTCGTCCGCGCCTGCGTGGCCGCGCCGGACCTCCTTGTGCTCGACGACCCCGCCTCCACGCTGGATCCGGAAAGCCAGCGCCAGCTTTTCGGGCAACTGTTGGCGAAGCTGCCGGGTGTGACGGTGCTGGGCTTTACCACCCGCGGCGAAACCGATGCGTTCTATGACCGGACGCTGCATTTCGAGTTGTTGCCGCATCCAGCCACGGAGCCGCACTCATGACCGCCCAACGTCTTGATCGCTTCTGGCAAGGCCTGCTGCAACCCGCCACGCGGGATGTGTTCAATCCCTGGACCGACCAGGACGACGGCACCGACCTGCATCGCGACGCACCCCTGGCGCGGCGGGCTCGCCTTGCTGCCCACCTCGACACCGACGCCACGCTGATCCTCGTCGGCGAGGCGCCGGGCTATCAGGGCTGCCATGTCACGGGCATTCCCTTCACCAGCGAGCGACTCGTGATCGCGGGATCGATACCGCGCGTGAAGGCCAGCGAGCCCCGACTGTCGTCGCGCCACATCCCCTGGAGCGAACCGTCCGCGACGACCGTGTGGGGGATCCTGAAAGAACTGGGTGTCGCGGAGCGTACGGTGCTCTGGAATGCCTTCCCCTGGCATCCGCACAAGCCGGGCAACCGCCAGAGCAACCGAGCGCCCACGCCACAGGAACGTGCCGCGGGTGTGCCCGTGCTGGAGGCCCTTCTGGCTGCCTTCCCGCTTGCGCGGGTGTTCGCGGTGGGACGTACGGCCGAAGCGTCGATGCGCGATGCGGGCCAGCAGGCGCAAGCACTCCGCCATCCCTCCATGGGTGGTGCCGCAATGTTCAGGTCTCAACTGCGGGACGCCCTGCGACAGCGTTTGCCTTGAACTGTCACCAGTCCCTATTCTTCCGGGCAATGGCGCTGCGGCGCCGACGCATTCCTTCGCGGTGAGATTTTGGCAGGCAAGAAGAATCCCGCAACGGCCCAAGTCTCCGAGGGCAAGACCT
>CANGMU010000195.1 GCA_947454665.1 Pseudomonadota bacterium
AGGACGCCGGCCTGTCGGCCGCTGATGTGGCTGAGGTGATCCTGGTCGGTGGCCAGACGCGCATGCCGATGGTCCAGACCTACGTGAAGGACTTCTTCGGCAAGGAGCCGCGCCGTGACGTGAACCCGGACGAGGCCGTGGCCGTGGGCGCCGCGATCCAGGGCGGCGTGCTGGCCGGCGAGGTCAAGGACGTGCTGCTGCTCGACGTGACCCCGCTTTCGCTGGGCATCGAGACGCTGGGCCAGGTCATGACCAAGCTCATCGAGAAGAACACGACGATCCCGACGAAGGCCTCGCAGGTCTTCTCGACCGCCGATGACAACCAGACGGCCGTGACGATCCACGTCCTGCAGGGTGAGCGCGAGCGCGCTGGCGACAACAAGTCGCTCGGCCGCTTCGACCTGAGTGACATCGCCCCGGCGCCGCGCGGCATGCCGCAGGTGGAAGTGACCTTCGACATCGACGCGAACGGCATCCTGAACGTGTCGGCGAAGGACAAGGCCACGGGCAAGGAGCAGAAGATCGTCATCCGCGCCTCCTCGGGCCTGTCGGAAGACGAGATCAAGCGCATGGTGTCCGATGCCGAGGCGCACGCCGCCGAGGACAAGAAATTCCGCGAACTGGTCGAGACGCGCAACAAGGCCGACGGCCTCGCGCACTCGGTCGAGAAGTCGCTGAAGGATCTGGGCGACAAGGTGTCCGCGGACGATCGCGCGAAGGCCGAGTCCGCCATCGCCGACCTGCGCACGGCGCTCAAGGGCGACGACAAGGACGTGATCGAGAAGAAGACCGAAGCGCTGGCGCAGGCTTCTGCAGGCATCGCCCAGCAGGCCTATGCGGCGGCTGGCGGTGACGCGGGCGCCGCGGGTGCCGGCGCTGCCCCGGGCGGCGAGGGTGCGGGTGCCGGTTCGCAGGGTGGCCGTGCCGACGACATCGTCGATGCGGAGTTCGAGGAAGTGAAGGACAAGAAGGTCTGATGCCGGGCGCGCGCGCCCCGCATCGGCGATAACGTATGTCAAAACGCGATTTTTACGCGGTCCTCGATGTGCCGAAGACCGCCACCGAGGCCGAGATCAAGAAGGCCTACCGGCGGCTGGCCATGAAGCACCATCCGGACCGCAATCCGGATGACAAGGCGGCAGAAGAGAAATTCAAGGAGGCCAAGGAGGCCTACGAGATCCTCTCCGATGCCGGCAAGCGCGCGCAGTACGACCAGTTCGGCCACGACGCCTTCGATCCGGCGCGTGGCGGTGGGGCCGGTGGCCCGGGCATGCATCCGGGCGGAGATTTCGGCGATATCTTCGGCGACGTGTTCGGCGACATCTTCGGCGGCGGTGGCCGCCGGGGTGGGCGTGCGCAGGTCTTTCGCGGTGCCGACCTGCGTTACGAACTCGAGCTCGACCTCGACGAGGCGGTGTTCGGGACCAGCGTCGAGATCGACGTGCCCAAGCTCTGCGAGTGCGACACCTGCAAGGGCAGCGGTGCGGCCAAGGGCTCCCAGCCCGTGACCTGCGAGACCTGCCACGGCACAGGGCAGGTGCGGATCTCCCAGGGCTTCTTCCAGTTGCAGCAGGGCTGCCCTCGGTGCCGTGGCACTGGAAAGATGGTCAAGAACCCCTGCGGTGATTGCCAGGGCCAGGGTCGTGTCCGCCGTAACAAGAAACTCTCGGTGAAAATTCCGCCGGGCGTGGACAGTGGCGACCGGATCCGGCTGGGCGGCGAGGGCGAGGCGGGCCGCAATGGCGGACCGGCCGGCGACCTCTACGTCGAAGTGCACGTCCGGCCGCACGATATTTTCGAGCGCGATGGCGAGCACCTTTCCTGCGAAGTGCCGATCAGCTTCGCCACGGCGGTGTTGGGCGGCACGGTGCTGGTGCCCACGCTGGAGGGCCAGGTGTCGCTCAAGATTCCGGCCGAGACCCAGTCCGGCCGTGTCTTCCGCCTGCGCGACAAGGGCGTCAAGCCCGTGCGTGGCGGGGCCCGGGGCGACCTTTTCTGCAAGGTGATGGTCGAAACGCCGGTCAAGCTCAAGGCCGAGCAGCGCGAACTGCTGCGCAAGTTCGATGAGTCGCTGAAGTCCGATGACTCGGCCCACACCCCTCGCGAAGAAGGTTTCTTCGAGGGCGTCAAGAAGTTCTTCTCTGGAGCGGGACGCTGATGGCTGCCAAGGTCACGATCATCGGTGCCACCGGGCGCATGGGCGGCTCGCTCGTGCGCGCCATCGCTGAATTTCCGGCGTTGGCGCTGCACGCTGCGGTCACCAACGTGGGACACGTCGACGCGGGCAAGGATGCGGGCCAGCTTGCCGGCTGCGGCCCACTGGGCATCGCCGTGACGACGGATGTGGCCACGGCGCTGGTTGGTGCCGATGTCGCGATCGATTTCTCCAGTGGCGAGGTCACGGCCGGCAATGTCGCGGCCTGCGCCAAGGCGGGCGTGGCGCTGATGCTGGGTACCACCGGCTTCGGCGCCGCAGCGGAAGCCGAGATCGCTGATGCCTCGCGTACGATCCCCGTGGTGGTGGCGGCCAACACCAGCCTTGCCCTGAACGTGCTGCTCGAGCTTGTGCGCAAGGCGGCGCAGTCGCTGCCGGTGAACTACGACATCGAGATCTTCGAGGCCCATCATCGCCACAAGGTCGATGCGCCTTCAGGCACCGCACTGGCGCTGGGGCGGGCGGCGGCTGAGGGCCGCGGCGTGCAGTTGCCGGCCCGTCCGGCTCCGACCGGGGTCGAAAATGGTGCGCGCGAAACCGGTACGATCGGTTTTGCCGTGGCCCGGGGTGGGGACGTCGTTGGCGAGCACGATGTGCGATTCCTGGGGGCCGGCGAACAGCTGACCCTCCGGCATGTGGCCACGGATCGGGCAATTTTTGCCCGGGGCGCGCTCACTGGTGCGGCCTGGCTGGTTGGCAAGCCCGCCGGCCGATATAAAATGGCCGACGTTTTAGCTCTTTAATCATGGGTTTGCGGTGTTTTCCGCAGGAAAACACCAAGTTTGAAAGTCGCGTGGACAGGCGCGGCTCTCATCCTTAAAATCCCGCTCGAATCCGACACACTCCGTGACGGGTTAGTCCAGTGCAAGGCGGGAGGGAGTTCAGACCGGACTCCCTCCCGCTTTGTGCATCTACGCCTGGAAAGTCATGATCGACAAGCAGACGAGCCGCCCTTGCCACGCGGAGGTCCACGAGTGAGCGACATTGCGGTTCTGGCACTGGCCGACGGAACGGTGTTCCGAGGCCAATCCATTGGGGCCAAAGGCCATACCACCGGCGAAGTCGTCTTCAACACCGCGATGACGGGCTATCAGGAAATCCTGAGTGACCCGTCCTACACCCGTCAGATCGTCACGCTGACCTACCCGCACATCGGGAACACCGGCACCACGCCGGAAGATCAGGAGTCCGCCGGCGCTGCCGCTGCGGGCCTCGTGATCCGTGACCTGCCGTTGCTCGCCAGCAGTTGGCGAAACACCCTTCCGTTGCAGGACTACCTGGTCCGCGCGAATGTCGTGGCCATCGCCGGCATCGACACGCGCAGCCTGACCAAGCGCCTGCGAGAAACGGGTGCGCAGAACGGTTGCATCCTGACCGGAGAGACGGTGGACGAATCAGCGGCCATCGCGGCCGCACGCGGATTCCCTGGCCTCAAGGGCATGGACCTTGCGAAGGTCGTCTCGACCACCGAGCGCTACCAGTGGAACGACGGCAGCATCTGGGCCGAGGCGCGTCGCGTCGCGCTGCGTCCGCAGGATCGCCTGCACGTGGTGGCCTTCGATTTCGGCGTGAAGCGCAACATCCTGCGCTTGCTCGCCGATGCGGGTTGTCGCATCACCGTCGTGCCGGCGCAGACGTCGGCCGCCGACGTTCTGGCGCTGCAGCCGGATGGCATCTTCCTGTCCAACGGCCCCGGTGATCCGGCGCCTTGCGACTACGCGATCCGTGCGATCCAGGAACTGCTCAAGACCGACATCCCGGTCTTCGGCATCTGCCTGGGCCACCAGTTGCTGGCCCTCGCCAGCGGCGCCAAGACGCTCAAGATGAAGTTCGGCCATCACGGCGCGAACCATCCGGTGCAGGACCTGGCCAGTGGCCGCGTACTGATCACCAGCCAGAACCACGGCTTCGCCGTCGATGCCGCGACGCTGCCGGCCAACGTCAAGGCCACGCACGTGTCCCTGTTCGACGGTTCGCTGCAGGGCATCGCGCTGATCGACAAGCCGGCCTTCAGCTTCCAGGGCCATCCCGAGGCGAGCCCGGGTCCGCACGATGTGCAGCCCCTGTTCGACCATTTCATCCAACTCATGATCCGGCGGCTTGAAAACGCCGCGGGCGGTTGAGACATGCCCCGTCGTACAGATATCAAGAGCATCCTGATCATCGGCGCCGGTCCGATCGTCATCGGTCAGGCCTGCGAATTCGATTACTCCGGCGCCCAGGCCTGCAAGGCCCTGCGCGAAGAGGGCTACCGGGTCATCCTGGTGAACT
>CANGMU010000196.1 GCA_947454665.1 Pseudomonadota bacterium
GGGTTGAGGATGATCTGTCTGGCTTGCGGGCATCGGCTCCAGCGCTTGCCATGTCGGAACTTGAGGGACGGATCGATTCGATCTTGCGGCTGCACGAAACGGTATCCGCCGCCTATGAACAGGGTGCCTCGAACCTGTCGCGCGGCGTCACGATCGCGCAAGTGGATGCGTCGGTTCGTGGTATCGACCGCCCCCTCGACGAGGCCCTCGATGCCCTGGTCCTGTCGCTCGATGCTCTGCTGCAGCCGCGGATCGACGCGCTGCGTGAAACGTCACACAGGCGTTTCGAAGCCCTGACGAAGGCCTTGTGGTCGATGCTCACGATCGTCACGGTGCTCGTCGCATTCAGTGTCTGGCGCATCATCGGTGGCAGCCGGAGCCGCGACGCATGAACAGCTTGCCCGCCCTGGCGGCCGGGCTGGGGTTGTTCTTCGTCGGTATCCGCCTGATCTCCGGCAACCTGCAGCAGCTCGCGGGCGGACCGATCCGCAAGCTGTTGGCCCGCGCACTGGAACACCCGCTTTCTGCGCCCTTCGGCGGTCTTTTGTCTGGCGCACTCACCCAGTCCACCTCGGCGGCGACCTTCGTCGCCACGTCACTCGTGTCGGCCGGTGTGCTCGCAATGCCTGCTGCCTTCACCATGCTGGCTGCGGCAAACGTCGGCACGTCCGTGCTCGTGTTGCTCGCCGCGGTCGATCTGCGCAGCGTGGTGTTCTACGTGCTGGCTGGATCTGGCATTGCGTTTTTCATGGGGTTCGATCAGGCCGAACGGCAGCGCCATCTTGTCCATGCCGTCCTCGGCCTGGGGCTGCTGCTGCTAGGCCTGTCGATGATCAAGTCCTCGGCGGTCGCTCTCGATTCCGAACCCTGGGTCCGGGAATTCGTCGAGTTCGCCGCGACGCATCCAGCGGCCGGATTTCTGGCGGCCTTCGTCATCGCGGTTGGTACGCAGTCGGCGTCTGTCGTCTCCGTGCTGGCGCTTCCGCTGGTGACCCAGGGTCTGATCGATTTCGACCAGTCGCTGATGCTGATCTATGGCGCCAACGCGGGCTCTGGTTTTGCCGTACTCATGTTGGCCTCCGGTATGGAAGGCGCAGCCAGGCAGTTGGCCTTGTGCCAGGCCTTCCTCCGCACAGCGGCGGCCTCGGTGCTGGTGCTGGGATTTATTGGCGAGCAGGCGCTGCGTCTGCCGCTGGTGGTTGCGTTGCTGGAGCGTTGTGCGACGGATCCGACCCTGCGCACGAGCTTTGCGTACCTGTTGTTCCAGTTGCTGCTGGCCTTGCTGGCCTGGGTGCTGCGCGGTCCACTGTTGCGATTGACGGCGAGGCTGTCGCCCGCAACGCCCGGCGATCACCTGCTCAAGCCGAGTTACCTGTACGACGAGGCCGTCGAGGATCCTGCCTCTGCCCTGATATTGGCCGAAAAGGAATTCCGCGGACTCGTGGCGCAGCTGCCGGACTATCTCGATGCCTTGCGGCCCGAGGAGGAATGCCGGGGCCTGCGGATCGACGTGGACAGGCGGGCTCGCGCCAACAGCGCGGTCACGCAGGAGTTGCAGGCCTTCCTTGGAGCCATCCTGGCCGAGAATCCGCGGCCCGCTGAATCCCAGCAGGTCTTCGACGCCAAGGAACGGACGCTGGGCCTCGCAGCCTTGCAGCAGACGCTCGCCGAGTTCACGAAGGAATTGGCCAGCGTGCCGAGCAGCGACTGGCCCCCCTTCGCGCACCATCTGGTCGAGGGCCTGCATGCAATCCTCCTGGTCGCGGAAGAGACGCAGGAACCGGAGTCGCTGGCGCTTTTCCACGAGATGACGGGGGAGCGCGGCAGTCTGATGGATCGCGTCCGCGGGGAATTGCTGGCTGGCGCGAGCAGTCTTGCCGGTCGCGAAGCCTTGCTCTCGGCAACGCTGCGCTTTGACCGCATCCTGTGGTTGTTGCGCCAGGTATTGCCGCTGCGGGCCGGTCCGCAGGATCGGAACATGGCGGCGTGATCCCCGTGATCCATCCGCCAGGTCTTAGCGCCGTGTCCGGATCCACCAATAGGCCAGCCAGCCGACGAGCGGGATGGCGGCACCAAGGCTGATTGTGACGTAGGGACTCATTACTCGGCATTGTAGGATTTGCCTGTCTCGGTAATTGAGACACACGAGGAATCGAGGATGCGTGGCGGAAAGACGGTGTGGATGGGAGTCGGGGCGGCCTTGTTGATCGCCCTGCAGCCCTTGTGGGCGCAGGAGCTTGCCCAGGAGGCGACTGATCAACCCGTAGCGGCGGCACCTGCGCCTCCAGCCCCTGCGCTCGTGCACGTCCTGATCCACACCTCCCAGGGCGACATCAAGCTCGCGCTGGAAAAGGAACGGGCGCCGCTGACGACCGCGAATTTCCTGCGTTACGTCGACCAGAAGCGCTTTGACGGCGCCACGTTCTATCGTGCCGTGAAACTCGATGACGAGGGACGCTATGGCCTGGTGCAGGGTGGCCTGAAGGGCGACCCGAAGAAGATCCTCAAGCCCGTGAAGCACGAAGCGCCCTTCAAGACCGGCTTGAGCAACGTGAATGGGGCCGTGTCGATGGCGCGCGGTGCACCCGGCACGGCGGCCTCCGACTTCTTCATCGTCGTCGGGGACCTGGTCTCGCTGGATGGCAAGCCCGACAGTGATGACCCGGGTTATGCCGTGTTCGGTCACGTCGCCGAAGGCATGGACGTCGTGAAGCAGATCATGGAGTCGCCGCGTGCGCTGGATGCGCCGGACCCGGCGATGAAGGGTCAGATGATCGCCGCCCCGCTGAAGATCCAGAGCGTCAGGCGGGTCGACTGATCGCTGTCCTTTAGTCTTCGTCCTTTACATAGCAGGCCGCGGCCTTGCGCAGGGCGCTGGCCACGCTGCGACGTAGCGGAGCCGGTCCCTGCACGACGCAGCCCGGCCCGTAACGCAGGATTTCCATGACCAGTTCCGTTTCGACCTTGTAAGGCACGGACAGCTTCACGCCGCCGTCCGGCAGCGGCTCGGCCCGCGCATTGGGATGCCACTGTTCTTCAGCGACCCATCGCGCGTGCAGGGCGTCGAATTTCAGCACCGCGTTCTGCGTGGCCTCGCCGGTAAAGATCCCGTAGCTCGTGTCGAGCTCACGTTCCACGAGGCGCGCCGGCGGTTTGTGGGCCTTGGTGTTGAGTTTCTTCACGCCGGATATTCGGTCCAGCGAGAAAACGCGCAAGGCATCGTTGTCGTGGCACCAGGCGGCGAGGTACCAGTTGCTGCGATAGAGCACCAGCCGCACCGGAGACACCGTCCGCGTCCCGCTGTCGTCCTTGCCCCGGTTGCGGTAGGAGAACTGCAAGCGGCAATCCTGCCGCAGGCCATCGAGCACGGCGCCGAACCCGCTGGGGCTTGCCTTGCGGGTGTGGCTCATCCGCAGCTGGATGCGGCCTTTTTCGTTGCTCTCCCCGAGGTACTGCCGGCACAGCCGCTGCAGGCCAGAACGGATGCTGGTCGTGCTGTTACGGATCAGGCCCGGCGGGATCTGCTCGAGGATGGCGATGGCTTCAAGCAGGGAGGCTGCTTCGACGCTTGAGAGGCCGATTGCCGCAGCAGTGGTGGCGGCTGACGCGTCATGTTGAAGTCTGTAGCCATTCCGGTCCCGGTCGTATCGGATCTGAAGGCCGCGTTCATCGCGCAGAAAGGCGAGCAAACGGTTGACGGTCGCCCGCGATGCTTCCAGCTTTTCGCACAACGCCTGCATAGACAGGGGTTGGTGCGAGCTGGACAGCAGATCGATGAGGGGCTGGACGCGTTCGTACTTCGGCATGGACGGCGGGGTCGCGTGCTCTTTATTCGTCTGGGCAGGACGTCAACATTCATATTTGACCTCTTCGCTGTCTCAGCGAATGAGACACCGCAGCATGTCTTTGTGCCTTTTTGTAATTTCGCACCAGATATAGGACTTCATTTTCAATTGAGTTCGCTTTGCATCGGCTTGCGTTAGGCTTTCCGTCCATGAGCTTGCGAATCCGGATGGTCCTGTTGCTGCTGGCAGTCCTGGTGCCCGCCTTTGCAGGATTTGCATGGCTCACCTCGCGCAACATGCAGCATGCCGAGGACGCGCTGCGTGTGCAGGTCCAGAGCCGGGCGCAGGCAATCCGCGACTCGATGGAACTCGAGATCCAGCGGCACGAGACGATCATCAGGCTGCTCGTGAATTCACCCCAGTTGCAGGGCTGGGATGTCCCGGGTTTCTGCAGGCTCGCACGGTCCGTTTCGCGCGAGGAGTCCGGGCCGATCGTGCTGGCCCGCGGCGGCACCCTGGTGATGGGCACCGTGCGCGAGGATTGCCAGCCGGTTGCGACGGGATTGGGGCGACTGCCGGACCCGATCACTTCCGGCAGGGTCCACATCACCGACCTGTACCACCGCAGCTTCGGTGACCGGATGATGGCGCTGTACCAGACCTTCGTTCGCGACGGCCACATCTACCA
>CANGMU010000197.1 GCA_947454665.1 Pseudomonadota bacterium
CTGCCCGTGCGTCGCCCGGCAAGTTGCCCGCGCAGATTGCCGGCGCGGCCGGCATCGAGGCCCACCTGCAGCGTGAAGTCGTCGGCTGTCGCCGTGACATCCACTACGCCACTGCCGAAGGCCAGGCTTTCCTCACGTTCCTTGGTCAGGTGATGGCGCAGCAAGGCATCGGCCAGCGTGGCATGCAGGCGACCCGTGATCGGCTGGCCTTCGATGCCGTGCAGGTCGAGTCGCGCGTCGATGCGGCCGTCATAGTCGACGTCCTGCGAGAGGCCAGCCGTCAGCGTGCTCAATGGCAGCCGGGCAGCTTCGAAGCCCGCAGTCCACGTCGCGCCCTTGCCCTCTCCGGTTGCGCAGAGCCGCTCGCTGCGGCCCTTGAGGCACAGTGGGCCGGCGCGGAATTCCGCGGCAGAGAGTTCCAGCGCTGCCGGTTTTTCCAGGGCCAGATGCAAGGCGCCGCCGTCATTGGCTTCGAATTCACGCACGGCACCGCGCCAGGTGCCGTCCCGGAAACCACCCCGCGCCGCCAGGGAGAATTGCAGCCCGCTCGCGTTCAGCACTGCGACGAGCGAGTTGTCTTCCGTGCGGCCGTCCAGTTGCAGTTCAGCCGTATCGATAAGGCGCGCGCCGAAGCGCAGGTCGCGCAGACGCACACGACCCGTCGTGTCACCCCCCTCGCGCAGGTCCACGTCGATGTCGGCATCGAGGCTGCGCAGCGAGCCTTTGCCGAAGGTGAACCCGGAGCCCTGTGCACGAATGCCGAGCACGGGCGCTTTCGCCGTGCCGGACAGGCTGCCGCGGGCCGCGATGCGGCCGCGGGCGTCGGGTGACAGCAGGCCGAGGTCATCGGCCGTGAGGCCGAACTTGATGTCCCGTCGCGTACCGTATGTGCCTTCCGCCGTGAGTCGCGTCCGGCCTGCCCGCAGGTCCACGCCGCTGAGGCGCCACTCTTCGCCGCGGCGTTCGATGCGGCCTTTGCCGCTCGCAGCGCCACCGCGCACGGTGCCCTGTAACCGCTCCAGCGCGAGTTCGATATCGCCGCTGCCATCGAAGCGCTTGCCGGCGGCGCTGAAGTCCAGGCCGATACGCCCCGGCAGGTCGGCGCGCAAGGTCTTGAGGTCGATGTCGCGAGCACTGCCCGCCAGTTGCCAGCTATAGGTCGGTGACCAGCGTGCCGCGCCGCGAAGTTCCGCGCTGCCGCCGAGACCTGCGAGCTGGGCTTTCGTGACGGTGATCCCGCTGCTGTCGAGCACCGCGCTGGCCTTGGCCGGCATCTGCGCCAAACCAGTGATGCCGAGGTCGCCTTCTGCCTCGAGCCGCCAGGGCTTGTCGCCCTGCATCCGGTAACGTCCGCTCCGGCTCTTCACCGGCGCTTCGGCGCCGCGCAGCGGCCAGCGGAAATCCTGCCAGCTGCCCGACAGGTCCAGCAGTGGCCGCCGCTGGGGCAGGACATCCACGGTGCCTTGCGTGCTGAGGCGCGCCTTCGTCGCCCGGTGCGTGGCAGAGGCCGTGCGGATCGTCAGCCTGCGTTGGGCCAGGAACCCGTCGAAGTCGACATCGAAGAGCCCGGGAGCCAGTGCCGGTGCGTCTGCCGTGCCCCGCGCCGTGAAGCCGTCGTGGTTCCAGCCGAGCGAGAGGTCACCCGCGATCTTGCCCAGCAGCTTGCCGCCGCCGAAGGGCGCGACGTCGAAGTCCTTCACCTTGGCCTTGCCGTCCAGGTGCCAGGCCTTGTTCAGGTCGGCAAAGCGCGCCGTCACGCTGGCGTGGAAGGGCGCAGTGATCGCGGCAGTGAAGGGCAGCGTGACAAGGTCGCCGTCGAAACTCGCGGTGGCCAGCCACTGTGGCTGGCCCGGCAGCTGCCAGCTCGCGGAGGCTTGCCCTGAATAGCGGATCGGATCACGTGCCAGCAGTCGGCCATCTGTCTTCACATGCAGGGTCGGCATGTCGAATTCGCCGCGGTGGATGCGAACCTGCGAGGGATACACCGAGCCGGCCGCGCTGAGGTTGGTGCCGGCCAGCCGCGTGCCGTTCGGCACGACGAGCACGGCTTCGGCGACGCGCACGTCATCCGCGTGGATCCGCATCAGCGCCGGCAGGAAATGCGGTTTCCAGGGCGTCTTGTTGTCGGGGACGCGTGGCACGTCGATTTGCATCGTGCGGATGTGAAGCTCGCGCACGCTCAGCGTCTGCCAGAGCAAGGGCGCCAGGCGCAGCCGCCCTTCGATACCCGTGAAGTGCAGGTGGACGCGGCGGTGCTGGATGTCGAGCACCGCGATCCGGGCCCCGCGCGCCAGCGTGCCGGACACGCCTTCCAGGTGCAGCCTGACGGGTCCGATGCGGTCCAGGCGCTGCGCAACGGCCTGCAGGCCCCACTCCGTACCCGCAACGAGCATCAGCAGGGCCGACGGCGTCAGCAGCAGCACGGCCAGCAGCGCGAAATGGATGCGGCGTCGGCGGGTCATAGCTTGGGCGAGATGTTCAGGTGCAGGCGTGGGCTGCCGGACTCCGACAGCGGTTTCGCGATGTCCAGGCCGATCGACACGACCGGCAGTCGGTAGCGCAGGCCGATGCCGACCGAATAGGCCAGGCGGTCGCCGAAGCGGTTGAAGGCGTTGCCGGTGTCGAAGAAGGTGGCAATGGCCAGATTCTTCGGCAGGTCGCGGATCAGTTCAGCGCTGCCAAACGCCAGGTGCTGGCCACCGACGTTGATCTGGCCCGGCGTGTAGAGCAGGTTGCCGCCTGCATCGCGCAGCACGGCGCCTGTCGGGTTGCGTTGCAGGGCCAGCACGTCGCGCTTCGGCGAAAGCGAATTGAAGGCGAAGCCGCGGACGCTGCGGTCGCCGCCGGCGAAGAAGCGGTAGATGCCGGGCAGGTCGTCGAAGTTGCGCACGAGGCTCGTGCCCAGTTCGCCGCGCAGCAGGACATGCCAGACAGGGCCGAGTTCGAAGACACGCTCGCCCTGCACGTGCAGCCGCAGGAAGTCGGACGTGGATCCCAGCACGTGGGTCGAGCCGCTCAGTTCGGCGTGGAAACCACGCGTGAAGAGCGCTTCGCCGAGATAGCCCTCCGGCACCGACGTGAAGCTCAGCCCCGGTACCAGCAGGTTGCTGGTGTCCCGCTGCACGCCGCCATTTTGCAGGGTCTCGATGCCGGCTGCGGATTTCGTCGTCGTGTTCGTCACGGCCAGCGACACCACCCGCTGCCAGCTGCCGCTCACGCGCGTGATCGAGGGCGTGAAGGACAGCTCGTAGGTGTTCAGATCGCTGATCTGCTCGGTGCGGTTCGTGAGCTGCATCGAGAACTTCTCGATCGCCGGGTCGCCGATCGGGATGTCGTACCGGGAATCCACACGACGCGTGATCGCCGAGGCCTTCACGTCGAGCCGGAACCGGTGGCCGCGATCGTTGATGCGCGGGTCGCTCCAGCTGAAAGTGCCGCGCGGACCGGTGTCCGTGCCATAGCCGGCGCCGATCTGGAATTGCCGCCGGCCTTTCTCGGCGCTGATGCGGACCGGCACGCTGAGCGTCTGCGGGTCGCGCTCCAGCGGCTGCACTTCCACCGTCGAGAAATACAGGCTGTCATCCAGCGCGAACTGCGTGCGCAACAGTTGCGCGGTGCTGTAGGGGTCGCCTTCCTTGAAACGCATGAAGCGCCGCATCAGTTCGGGCCGGATCACCGACTGCTCGATGCGGATCTCGCCGAAGTGATAGTGCTCGCCGGTAAGGAGCCGCAGCTTGATGTCTGCCTTGTGATCGACCGGATCGACCTGAAGCGTGTTTTCCACGAGCCGGGCATCGAGATAGCCCTGGGCAGCAGCGATGCGCAGCAGGTCGCCCTTGGCGGTTTCGTAGTTGCCGTGGTTGAGCCGCTGGCCGCGGCGCAGGCCCGCCGAGTTACGCACGGGGTCGAAGGCACTGTCGGTGGCGCCTGCGCCTTCCACGACGATCTGCACGGTATCGACGAGCACCGGCTTGCCGGGATCGATATCGATGCGGATGCGCGAGTCATTGGCGTCGCGGCCCGGTTCAAGGTCCGCCTTGACCTTCGGTTCGTAGTAGCCCAGTGGTTTCAGCGCCGCGCGCACTTCGTCCTCGATGCGCGCGAAGAGACGAGCCACCGTATCCGCCTCGAGCTTGTCGCGGTCCTTGTACCGTTCGACGCTCAGGAAGGCCTGTACGTTGCGTTTCGCCTCGCCCTCGACGCCGTCGAGCTCGACGCGGATGCCGGCCTCAAGCGGTGCCACCGCGAGCAGCAGCGCGCCGGCCAGCAAGCAGGTCCGGAGGCGTGGCGTGGGCATCATCCCTCTGCGAGCCAGGCCTCGATCAGTTGGCGGGAGATCGCTTCCGGTGGCGGCAAGAGGATGTCACCGGCGCGCACTTCCGAACGCGTGAACCAGCGGGCGTCTTCCAGCTCCTCGTCCTGC
>CANGMU010000198.1 GCA_947454665.1 Pseudomonadota bacterium
GATCGACTCGGGACGCGACAGCAGCTTCGAGGCGAGGTCGCGTATGTCATCGGAATAGGTCGCCGAGAACATCAGGTTCTGTCGCTGGATCGGCAACATCGCACGCACGCGCTTGATCGCGTGGATGAAGCCCATGTCCAGCATGCGGTCGGCTTCGTCGAGCACGAAGACCTGCACGCGCTTGAGGTTCGTGGCGCCCTGCTCGAGAAGATCCATCAGGCGGCCCGGCGTCGCGACGAGGATGTCGCAGCCGTCGCGCAGCTTGTCGATCTGCGGACGCTCGGACACGCCACCGAAGACCACCTGCGTGCGCAGGTTCGTGTTCTTGCCGTAGAAACGCGCGCTCTCGGCCACCTGGGCGGCCAATTCACGCGTGGGGGTGAGGATCAGCGCACGGGGTTCGCGGCCGTCGCGGCTGCCAAGCAGCTGCAGAACGGGCAGCACGAAGCCGGCCGTCTTGCCGGTGCCGGTCTGCGCGCCCGCGAGGACGTCGCGACCCGCGAGCACGACAGGGATCGCAGCTTTCTGGATCGGGGTGGGCTCGGAATAGCCCTTTTCGGTGACAGCAGCCACCAGCTCGGGCTTGAGCCCGAGATCGGAAAAATTCATGGAATACCTTGTGAAGCAGCCCGCGGGGACCCGTGGGCCAATGGCCTCAAGGGAAACAGTCAGTGGCAGGCTTTATGACATTGCAGGGCCACGCTGACTGCGCGGCTCATGTAGACAAGCGGGAGTCTAGCAGATCCCGCCCCACCTCGCCCGATCAGTATCCGAGTGCACTGCGGAGGATGTGATAGATCTCGTTCTGCTCGATCGAGCCGCGCACGAGGCCGGCGCGCGGACCACGTGCGAACAGCGCGACGTCCTCGCCACCGTGCGTCTCCGACGCAAGTCCCACCAGCGATTCCTGATGATACCCCTCGTCCTGCGTATCGACCGTCTCAAGGTCGACGAAGCGGCCAGGTTGAACAGGCCGAGCCGCGGCCTCATCGCCACCGTGTTCCGTGACGCCGAAGCCAGGACCGGTTGCGTAGTTCAACGTCGTATAGGGATGGCCGTTGTAGTCACGCGTCACGTCCTTGGCGCCCGGTGCCTTCACGAGCCCGAGGATCGGATTACCGCGCGCCGGATAGCCGACCATCGTCAGCGAATGGCTGTGGTCCGCGGTGACGAGGATCAGCGTGTCCTTCACGTCCGTCAGCTTCGTGGCGGCACGCACCGCATCCGAGAACGCAATCGTGTCGGTAAGCGCGCGATACGCGTTGCCCGCGTGGTGCGCATGGTCGATGCGTCCGCCCTCCACCATGAGGTAGAAACCCTTGCGGTTCTTCGACAGCACCTGGATGGCCTTGGTCGTCATCTCGGCGAGCGAGGGCTCGCCCGCACCGTCTTCCTTGCGGTCCACGTCGTATCGCATGTGCGACGGCTCGAAGAGGCCCAGCAGGTGCTGCACCTTCGCCGGCTCGATGGCGTCAAATTGCGCCTTGTTCCAGACGAACTGCGAGCCCGGCTGCGCAGCGACCCACTCGTTGACGAGGTTCCGGCCATCGCGCCGCTTGCCCTTGCGCGTCACGTATTCCGGATCGGAAACGGTCGCAGGCAGCAGATTCTCGCGACCACCACCGAGCACGACATCAAGACCCGACCCGGTCTTCTGCTGGGCGATGAGCTGCGCGGCGATATCGCCGATCGTGGCGCCGCGCGGCAACTGCGAGTCGTTCTCCCAGTCGCGGTACGGCGTATGCGCGTAGTTCGACGCTGGCGTCGCGTGCGTGATGCGCGTCGTGGTCACGACACCGGTGGCAAGACCCCGGGCGCGAGCCTGTTCGAGGATCGTCTCGAGCTTGAACGGCGCGACCTTCGCGGCATCGGATTCCGTCTCCGGCACCTCCGGACTGACGGACAGCGCCCCATCGTTGGCCTTCCAGCCGGTCACCATGGACGTGGCCGTGGGCGCCGAGTCTGGAGTCTGCTGGTTCGCCGTGAAGGTCTTCACCAGCGCGGTCTGCGGGAACTCCTCAAAGGAGAGCCGGTTGTCCTCGCCCTGCCCGCCCTTCAGCTGGCCTTCGAGGATGCGCGAAGCCGTGAGCGTCGTGATGCCCATGCCGTCGCCGATGAAGAGGATGACGTTGCGCGCATGCTGCTTGCGGCTGAGGGCATCGTCGGCCAGTCGCTTCGCGACGCTGCCGGCACCCTTCTCGAACTCGCTGGGCGGCGAGGCGGCAAGTGCCACGGTCGCCGACAGGAGGGCAGCGAGGGACAGGGTGTAGACCGATGCACGCATGGAGGCTCTCCGGCAGGAAGCCCCGAGCATACCGGAGACAGATGACCGCCCGATGGCGGCGGCCATCCTGTCAGCCCTGGTGTCAGGCAGTCTTGGCGGCGCGCGCCGGCGCCGTTTCCTTCAGGCCCAGCGCGATGACGGCTGCAAGCACTGCACAACCCGCCTGGATATACAGCGGTGCTTCGAGACCGTAGAGGTCTGCTGCGCGGCCGGCGATGGTCGGGGCCGACACGCCGCCGATGATTTCACCCAGGCCGACCACCAGCCCTGTCGCCGACGCGAGGTAGCGCAGCGGCAGCGTCTCGGCAGGGATCGTCGCCATCAGGATGGGCATTGCGCCACTGGCTGACCAGCCGAGGAAGATCAGCGTGCCAAGGATCCACAGCGGGCCCTGGTAGTACAGCGCAGCAACCGGCACGAGCGCACCGATGAGGCAGAACGCCACGATCACCGGGCGACGGCCGAAACGATCCGACAGGCGCGGCACGACGAAGGCAAACGCGGCGGCCGACAGGCCCAGCACGCTCATCAGCACGCTGGCCGCACCAGACTCGATGTGGCGGACCTTTTCATAGAACAACTGCAGGAAGGCCCAGCCCAGCACCATCCAGGCGACCATCGCACAGCAGATCACCACGCAGAGCCAGATGTTGCGCACGGCCAGCATCTGCAGGACACCCATGGAACCCGCCTCGTCCTTCCCGGACTGCGGAACCTGCGGCTCGCGGATGTACCGGGACATCAGCATGGCCATCACGAGCCCCGGCACTGCACAGACGAAGAAGGCCACGCGCCAGTTCCAGTGCGTGGCGATGGCGACGACCAGCAGCGGCGCGACGAAGCTGCCGATGAAGTTGCTGCCGAAGTTCTGCATCACGCCCATGGCATGGCCGCGGTTCTTCTCGGTCGTCTCGAGCACCACGAGTGACTGCGAGATCGGCAGGATCGGGCCTTCCGCAAGTCCCATGATCAACCGCGCCGCGAGCAACATCGCAAAGCCCTGAGCCAGTCCACTGAGCACGGAACTCAAGGAGAACGCGACGAAGGCAATGAGCAGCAGGCTCTTTCGCTTGCCGCTGGAATCAGAGAACCGTCCGATGACATAGGCCGACAGCGCCCAGGTGAAGGACAGCGCCGACGTCAGCAGGCCGATCTGGGTATTGTTGAAACCCAGCCCCTTCACGGGATCCGTCAGGGTGGGCGCGAGATAACTGAAGGCGTTGCGGTCAAGGAAGACGAAGCCGAAGCTCAGCGTCAGGAGAAGGATGAGCCGGTTCTGGTAACCGGGCGTGCTGCCAGTCGTCATGATTTTATTCGTCCAAGTGAGACCCCGGATGGCACGGTAGCAAGTCCCGCGCCGGAAAACGACAATCCACGCATGCCCCGCCACGATGACGCCACACCGGACCTTTTCGCGGAGCCACTGCCGGATCGCGAGCACTTCGCGCCCGGTGCGTGGCTGCTGCGCGGATTCGCACGTGATGCTGCGCCGGGATTGCTGGATTCCCTCCCGTCGATCCTTGCAGCGGCACCCTGGCGAAGGGCACTGACGCCCGGGGGCAAGCCGTTTTCCGTCGAGATGACGAACTGCGGCACGCGAGGATGGGTCAGCGATGCCGCGGGGTACCGCTACACGACGCATGACCCGCTGGGCGGCACGGGTTGGGCCACGATGCCCGCGGACTGGCTCAAGCTCGCAGGCGAGGCGGCACAGACCGCCGGATACGAGCGGTTCAGGCCAGATGCTTGCCTCATCAACCGCTACGCGCCGGGTGCATCCATGGGCCTGCACCAGGACCGCGACGAACTGGATTTCTCTGCGCCGATCGTGTCGGTGTCGCTGGGAGTGCCTGCTGTGTTCCTGTTCGGTGGCGCACGGCGCAGCGACCACCGTATTCGCATCCCGCTCACGCATGGCGACGTGGTTGTCTGGGGCGGACCGTCGCGCCTATTCTTCCATGGCATCGCCACGATCAAGGACGGCCAGCATCCGCTCACCGCAGGCTGCCGGATCAATCTCACCTTCCGGAAATCACTATGACCCGATTGCTGGTGACCCTCGCACTGCTGGTGCTGCCCGCCTCGCTGTTCGCGCATGGTGTCAGCGGCAAGGATGCC
>CANGMU010000199.1 GCA_947454665.1 Pseudomonadota bacterium
CTCCGCGAGGATGGCATCGAGGATCGCGTCGGAAATCTGGTCGGCGACCTTGTCCGGATGGCCTTCGGACACGGATTCGGAAGTGAAGAGGTAGCTGTGGCTCATGGTTGAGGATCCTCGGTGTGAATTCAGAGCGCGGTTCCGAAGCTGACCAGGTACTGGTCACGGAACTCGTCCATCGTGAAGCGGTGGTTCTGGGTGCCGCGATGCGCGATCTTGATCGCGCCCAGCAGCGAGGCGATTCGGCCAGTGGTTTCCCACTGAAGGCCATGCAGCAGGCCATGGATCAGGCCTGCGCGGTAAGCGTCGCCGCAGCCGGTCGGGTCGACAATGGCCTCCGGCCTGGCAGCCGGGATGTGGAGCTCGCGGCCATCGGCGTGGATGGTAGAGCCGTCCGCACCCTTGGTGACGATCAGCGCGGCGACGCGGGAAGCGATCTCGGCCTCCGTCCAGCCCGTGCGCTCGGCCATGAGGCTCCACTCGTATTCATTGACCGTGACCCAGGTGGCCTGGTCAATGAAGGCCTTGAGCTCGTCGCCGCCGAACATCGGCAGGCCCTGGCCCGGGTCGAAGATGAAAGGGATGCCCGCCGCGGCGAACTGCTCCGCATGCTGGATCATGCCGTCGCGACCGTCCGGCGAAACGATGCCCAGCGACACGCCCTTGGCGTCCGCCACGGCGTTGAGGTGCGAATGACCCATGGCGCCGGGGTGGAAGGCCGTGATCTGGTTGTTGTCCAGGTCGGTCGTGATGAAAGCCTGGCCCGTGTGTTCGCTGTCAATGCTGCGCAGGTACTCCGCGGGCACGCCCTGCTTCGCCATCCATTCGGCATAGGGACCGAAGTCATGGCCCACCGTGGCCATCACGTAGCCCGGATCGCCGAGCAGCTTCAGGTTGTAGGCGATGTTGCCGGCGCAGCCGCCGAATTCGCGGCGCATCTGCAGCGCCAGGAAGGACACATTCAGCATGTGCACCTTGTCGGGAAGGATGTGGTTCTTGAACTGGTCGCCGAACACCATGATGGTGTCGAAGGCCATCGAACCGCAGATCAGCGCCTTGCCCGGCGCGATGACAGGGGGTTTCATCAGTAACGTCGCCTTGTGACCACGAATGTCTCGTCGTTGAACCAGAGCCCGCCATGGTTTTGCAGGACCTCGGACGTGACGTCGAGGTAGGCCGGCGTGCGGATGACCTGCTCGACGCGTTCGTCCTCGATCTGCGCCACGTAGATGGCTGCATTCCAGGCGCCGAAGAGCGTCGACGTGCCAACGCGATCGCCGATCTCCGAGGGCAGCGTCTGCAGCTCGTAGCGGAAGACGGCCTTGTCGTCGGTCAGCGTCGGAATGGTGAAGTCGCGCGAATCCTTGCCGAGCTCGGCTTTCAGCGCAGCGACCAGCGCATGGCGGTCCACGCGGAAAGGGTTTTCATCCGGCCAGAGTTTCTGCACGATCTCGACGCCCGGGTCCTTGCCGCAGGACTGGATCGCCACCAGCTTGCCGCCCGGCGCCAGCGCGCGGGCCAGCGGAGCCAGGACCTTCTGGGCCTTGAACTGCGCGGACATGCGCGCACGCCAAGGCTGCGAAGCGAGGATGAGGTCGTAGTGGTCGACGATGCGTCCCGGCTTGGGGATCACGCCATCGAGCATGAACTTGTGGTCCTCGCGGTAGAGCACGAGCACCGTCGGCCGCACGTAGACCGGGTTGCCCGTCTTCGCGGAGGGCTTGGTCTGCCAACCATAGGCCAGCGTCGCGCCGAGTGCCTCGATCTGCTCCGCGTAGTCGTGCGAGGAGGTACCGGTGAGGCGCACTTCCTGCCAGTTGAAGGCCGCTGCGGCCTGCACGTCGCGTGGCAGCAGGCGCGGTGCCTCGGCGTAGTTCAGGTTCGTGATCACCAGCACCGTGGCCGGATGTTCAACGAAACGGTCCGGCATCTTTTCGAGGCCCAGCCGCACGTCCTCGAGGCTGATCTCCTTCGCGACGGCGAGCAGCGGCACGGCGGGGTATTGCGCGTGCACCTGGCGCATCAGCTTGGAGAGGATCGTCGCGTCGCCCATGCCCGCATCGAACAGGCGGATGGCCGGAGGCGTCGGGTGGAGCGTCGCGAGTTCCTTGCCGACGCGGCGCGCGACGGCGGATTTCTCGCTGCAGGTACTGACGAAGGCCAGGTATTTCTGGCGATTGTCGTAGAACCGGAAGGGCGTGGTCTCCGCTTCCTGGACCACCTCGGACTCGATCTTGCTCGCGAGCATGGCGACCGCCTCCTGCTTAAAACCGGCTGACGCCGGTTTGGGGACTTGCACCTTATCACCGCGCTGCAAAGGGCGGCATCGAAGGTCCGGATGGCTGTTATTTGCCGCGGTTATGGCCGGCCGGTAGCATGGATTTCCGATGCACCTCAACAAGTTCGACCTGAACCTGCTCATCGCGCTGGACGCTCTCCTGCAGGAGAAGAACGTCACGCGCGCGGCCGAGCGCGTGTTCGTGTCGCAGCCGGCCATGAGCGCCGCGCTGCAGAAACTGAGGGACTATTTCAGCGACCCCTTGCTGGTCCGTGCAGGCCGCGACCTGTGCCTGACGCCGCGCGGCCTGTCACTGGTCGAACCCGTGCGCGAAGCCTTGCTGCGCGTGCAGGCGACGCTGGGCACGCAACCCACCTTCGACCCGGCCACGGTGCGACGCGCGTTCTCGGTAATCGTGCGCGACCATCTGGGGCCCCGGCTCATGCCGCCTGTCCTGCGGCGACTGATGGTCGAGGCTCCTTATGTCACCTGCACGATCGAGGAACTGTCGCCGACGAGCCTGTCGCGCATGGAGCATGGCGACAGCGATCTGGCGGTGATGCTCGATAACCCGCAGCTTTTCAGCCTGCAGTCCTTTCCGGAATGGCTGAGGATGGCGGAACTCAAGACGGTGCGCTGGGTCTGCGTGGTCTGCCGTGACCACCCCTACATCCGCGAGGAACTGACACCGGAACTGTATGCGTCGATGCCCCACATGACGAGCAAGCCGCAGGGCACCGGCCAATCGCTGCTGGAACAGGCGCGGCGCGAGGGACGCCAGGGCCTGGACGTGCGGGTCACGACTCAAAGCCCCTTCGACCTGCCCTTCATCGTGCCAGGGACGACGCTGATCGCTACCGTCCCGGAAGACATCGCAAACCGCCTTTTGCCGCTGCTGCCGATCCGCGCCTTCGCGCCGCCGCATGACATCCCGGACAGCCGGGAAATCCTGGTCTGGCACAAGCGCAATGAATCGGACCCAGGCCACGCCTGGTTGCGCAGCCTTTTCGTGGAGTGTTCGCGGCAGGCCTGAGACAGGCCTTGAGACGATTATTCGTCTTCGGCGATGGTGACCTTGAGGCCCGCCAGTTCCGGCGTGAACTTCACCTGGCAGGACAGGCGCGAATTCTCACGGCGGGTGGAGAGATCCTGCAGGAGGTCGCGCTCGTCGGACTGCGCGGCCGGCAGCTTGCCCGCCCATTCGGCATCGACGTAGACGTGGCAGGTCGCGCACGCGCACATGCCGCCGCACACCGCGCCGACGCCGTAATCCAGGTCGCGCAGGTTTTCCATCAACGTGAATCCGGTGTTCCCGTCGATTTCGTGCTCGTTACCGTCGCGGTCAACCACTCGCAGCAGCGCCATGCGTCTTGTCCTGGAAATCGGCCGGAACGGCCTTGATAGCCGGTTATTGTGCCGACGGGCGCTGGACTAATCCAGCCGCGTCGCCGTGATCGGCGCCTTGTGCCCCGAGCCACAGTGAATTGAAGACGTCGAACAGCTGCCGATAGAGCCCGAGACGCTCGCGGCTCGCTGCGTCGTCGAGCGCCGCAGCACCCAGCAATCGATCGAGCAAGGGTTCCAGCGCGGGGTAATAGGACATCAGGCAGGCCACGTCATAGACGGGATCTGCCCTCTGCGCATATTCCCAATCGACCATCATGGGCTGCGGTCCGAGGAAATTCGTTGCGGACAGATCGCCATGGCAGAGGACCGTACGGATCTTGTGGTGCGCGATCTCGTTGGACAACGAGTGGGCACGCGCCTGAAGCCGGCGCAGGCCTTCACCGCCGGCGGGATTGCGCTGCTGGATGATGGCCGCCTGGCCCTCGACGATCGCGCGAATGTCCAGCGACTGGACCCCGAGGGGAGACACGTCGTGCAACACGGCAAGCTGCCGGCCCAGGGATTCGAGCCGCCCGGGCGCCTGCAGGTCCTCGCTGCGCCAGGCGGGCGCATCCACGTAGTCCATCACGATCCAGGCGCCGTCTGGCGCGGCGGCTGCGATGCCGGGTGCGATGCCGAGCGATGCCGCGGCGAGATGGCAGCGCAACTCCTGAGCGGGCGAGGCACCGGGGCGCTCGCCAGGCGTCACGCGCAA
>CANGMU010000200.1 GCA_947454665.1 Pseudomonadota bacterium
AGGCGCTGGACCCGGGTGGGCTCAGCAGGAACCCGCCCCTCCGGCCAGGTGGCCGGACCGGTGACATGAGCTAACAGGAGTATTTTCAATGGCACTGTCGATCAATACGAACGTGTTGTCGCTGAACGCCCAGCGCAACCTCTCGTCCTCCGCCTCGTTGCTGGCGACCTCGCTGCAGCGCCTGTCATCGGGCCTGCGCATCAATAGCGCCAAGGATGACGCCGCTGGCTTGGCGATTTCCGAGCGTTTCACCACGCAGATCCGTGGCCTCACGCAGGCTGCGCGCAACGCCAACGATGGCATTTCGCTGGCGCAGACCACCGAAGGCGCGCTCGCCGAGGTGACCAGCAACCTGCAGCGCATCCGCGAACTGGCCGTCCAGTCTGCCAACGCCACGAACTCCTCGAGCGATCGCGCCGCCCTCGACCAGGAAGTGCAGCAGCGCCTTGCGGAAATCGACCGCATCGCCGCGCAGACCTCGTTCAACGGCCAGAAGGTCCTTGACGGTTCCTTCGGTGCTGCCCAGTTCCAGGTTGGTGCCAACGTTGGCGAGACGATCTCGATCGGCCTCACGACCGGCGTCAAGGCTTCGCAGATCGGCCAGATCGCAACCGCGACCTCGACCGCCGAAGTCACCACCACGGCCCTGTCCGGCACCGGCACGATCCAGGTCGGCTCCTCTGCAGCCAAGACTGTTGGTGCTTCGGTCGCCGGTTCGGCCGCTGGCCAGACCGCCGGCAGCGCCTACGCCAAGGCTGTCGCGATCAACGCGGCCAGCGTCCCGGGCCTCACGGCCACGGCGACCAACACGATCCAGCTGAACGTCGCCGCCACGACGTCGACCGGTACGGTCGGCACCCCGGTTGGCACCGCGACCTACAGCCTGCAGATCAACGGCCAGGACATCTTCGCGAGCTTCGACTCGACGACGGGTGCGGTACTGACGACCCAGCAGATCACCGATGCCATCAACGGCCAGACGTCCAACACCGGCGTCAGCGCGGCCCTGAGCGGTGGTTCGCTGCTGCTGACGGCTGCCGACGGTCGCGACATTCGCGTCAACCAGACAAGCGGTACGGGTGTTGGTGGCGGCCTCACGGCCGGCACGCTGACGACGCTCAACGGCGTGAGCTATCGCGCCGGGTCGTTCGACACCGTGGCCAATGGCAGCACGGCGACGTCGATCAATGGTGGCACGCTCACGCTGTCCGCCTCGGAGAACATCATCGTGACCGGCGACGGTACGGCGATGGGCTTTGCCGGCGCGAGCTTCACGGTTGCGAAGGACACGACGACGTTGTCATCGCAGAACGTGCTGACGGTGGCGGGTGCCAACTCCACGATCCAGCGTATCGACGCCGCCCTGACGGGCGTCAGCTCGCTGCGCAGCACCCTGGGCGCCATCCAGAGCCGCTTCGAGTCCACGATCGCGAACCTGCAGACCACGACGGAAAACCTGTCGGCGTCCCGCGGTCGCATCCAGGACACGGACTTCGCGGTCGAGACGGCGAACCTGACGAAGGCGCAGATCCTGCAGCAGGCTGGCACGGCCATCCTCGCCCAGGCGAACGCGGCTCCGCAGAGCGTGCTGTCCCTGCTCAAGTAAGAGGGTCCTGACCTCCGAGCCCGGGGTTGACGCCAACCCCGGGGTATCGGAAAGCTGAGGGCATATGGAGATTCAAGGCAATAAGCCGGTTGCGGTCATCGCACCCGGCCTGCAGGCCGCTACAGATCCCGCCGGCAAGACCGCCGCACCGTCCATCACGGTGACGGCGGTCAAGCCCGTTGGGGAGACCTCGTCGGCCAGTACGGAATCGACGCGGCGCAGTGCGCCGCCCGCCGGTGCGCAGCAGTTGGCGGCCATCGCGAAGCAGTTGCAGGAATTCCTGCAGAACTCCCAGCGCGAACTCCAGTTCAGTGTCGACGCAGACACGAATACGCGGGTCGTTACGGTGCGCGATTCGAACACGGGAGACATCATCCGGCAGATCCCGAGCGAAGAAGCGCTGCGGATCATCAAGAACCTGGATGGGAAGTTGGGTTCGCTGGTGGACCAGCAGGCCTGATAGGCTGATACCGACATGGCCACGGTATCTTCGACCAGCAGCGGCTCCGGCCTGCTCGATGTCAACGGACTGGTGACCCAGCTCGTTGCCGCCGAGCGTGCGCCGCTGGACAAGCGCCTTGCGCGCATCGATACCAAGCTCACCACGCAGTTCACTGCCTTGAGCCAGCTCAAGGGGTCGTTGTCGACCTTCCAGAACGCGTTGTCCGGTCTCAAGGACGCTGGCACCTATGTGTCGCGCAGCGTTGCGGTCAGTGATACCTCGCTTTTTTCCGCGACGGCCAGCAGCACGGCTGGTGTCGGCAGCTATGACATCGAAGTCCTGCAGCTGGCCAAGTCCGCGCAGGTCGGCTCCGCTGCGTTCGCAGGCGGCAGCACGTCCGTCGTCGGCACCGGCACGCTCATGCTCTACCAGGGCAGCAACGCCTTCACCGTGACGATCGATTCCAGCAACAACACGCTGGCAGGCATCCGCGACGCGATCAACGCGGCGACGACGAACACGGGCGTGCAGGCCACGCTGCTGACCGGCACGTCCGGCAGCAAGCTGGTGCTCACCGGGTCACAGACGGGCGCTGCCAACGCGATCAAGGTGACTGCGAACGGGGGCGACGGTGGACTCTCGCAGCTGGTCTACGATCCTCCGAATCCGTCCGGGTTGTCGCTGATCCAGGCCGCACAGGATGCCAGCATCAAGGTGTCCGGTTTCGCCGCCACCAGTGCGACGAATACGTTCACGTCGGCCATCGACGGCGTCACGCTCAACCTGGCCAAGGCGGCGCCGGGCACGACCACCACGCTGGGTATCGCGAACGACACGGGAACGGTGACCAATCGGGTCAACAGTTTCGTGTCCGCCTTCAATGTGGTGGCCAAGCAGATCGCAGCGCTGCGGTCCTATGATTCGTCCACGCAGAAGGCGGGCCCGATGTTGGGCGACGCACTGTTGACCGGCATCGAAGTGCAGCTGCGCCGGGTCCTTTCCGCGCCGGTCACCGGTGCCAATGGCAGCTACACGACGCTGGCCAGCCTCGGCATCACCACGGGCAGCGACGGCACCTTGTCGGTCAATGCGACGAAATTCCAGGCGGCCCAGGCGACTGGCAATTCCATCGTCAGCGGCGTGCTGGGTGGCAGCGACGGGGTGGCCACGAAGTTATCCACCTATCTCGATACGCAGCTCGCGGCCACGGGCCAGATCGCCGCGCGCAACGACAGCATCGCGGCGCAGCGCAAGTCGCTCACGGCTCAGGCTGACGCCATCAACGCTCGGATGACCGTCATCCAGGCGCGCTACCAGAAGCAGTTCAGTTCGCTGGACTCGCTCCTCACGAAGATGCAGGGCACGTCGGACTACCTCAGCAAGCAGCTGGCCTCGCTTTCCACGTCGACGGGCAAGTAACGCCCTGCGCGCGCTGTTTCCGCGCCGTACACCTCAAGTCTCCGCCCCACTTGCCGTTAAGCTTCATGTACCCGATGGAGCTTTCCCATGGCCGCCTTCCCCCACAGTCCGCGTCTGTCCGCCTACCAGTCCGTCGCGGCGCACGGTGGCGTGGCGGCTGCGGATCCGCACCAGCTGATCGTCATGCTGCTGGACGGCGCGCTCGAGCGGATCGCCATGGCGCGAGGCGCCATGCAGCATGGCGCGATGGCGGAAAAGGGGCGGTTGCTGCACAAGGCCGTCGAGATCCTCGATGAGTTGCAGGCCAGCCTGAACCCGGCAGCCGGTGGCGCCTTGGCCGCGAACCTCACCGATCTTTACGACTATGTCGCCCGTCTGCTGATGACGGCGAGCCTGCAGAACCGCGAAGCGCCGCTCGATGAAGCCGCGAAGCTGCTGCGTGAGATCCGCGGCGCCTGGGTGGCGATCGCCCCGACAGCGCGGGCGGCGCGGGCGTTGCCGTGATCCGCGATTCCCGCGAGGGCGGGGCGCCTGGTTCAGGCCGGCCTCCGATGCCCCTGTTGTCCAATCCATCGCAGCGACTGCTCGCACAGGGCGTTATCGCGCTGAGCGGCCAGATCGTTCGGGCGCTGGCCGACGGGCGCAAGGTCGCTGGGCTTGGCAGGCTGCGCGAGGAGCGCTGCCGCATGCTGCGCGAACTCGGTGAAGGCACGTCCGACGATGCGGCGATCACGTCGCTGGCCGCGTTGACGGCTGCGGTCATAGAATCGGAACTGGCCCTGGACCTCATGCAGCGCGACAACTGATTCGCCTGCGCCCCGGGCGGAGGCGATATGGGCGACATGGGCGATACAGTCATCCTCCATCAGGAGCTGGCCTACGAAGACCTGCTGCCGGTGGCCTGGCGGCCGA
>CANGMU010000201.1 GCA_947454665.1 Pseudomonadota bacterium
GATCCGGCGATCGCGCGCAGCAACGCGAACCCGGAGGCCTATCGCAATGCGCACTCGGTGCGCCTGCTGGGCCATGTCGAGCTGCCGATGTCCGATGACACGAGCGTCGACTTCCGTCCCTACCTGCGCAGCTCGCGCATGGATTTCCTGCAGCACTTCCTCGTCGGCAAGCCGCTCGAAGACAACGGCCAGGATTCAGGCGGCCTCGTGCTGACCTGGGACAGGCGCTGGACCGGTGGCCGCCACGTGATCGCCGGCACGGACGTCGAGGTGGGTCGCGACACGCTGGTCGAATACCAGGCCAAGGTCGCCACCGATGGCACCGCAGCCGCGAATGCGATCCGCCCGAAGGGTTATCACTATGACTACACCGTCAACACGCTCACACGTGCCGTGTATGGCCATGTCGAGCAGCCGATGGGGCCCTTCAAGCTGACGGTGGGCGCGCGCGGCGAATGGGTGGCCTACACCTACGACAACCGCATGATCGCCGGCAACACGCGCGACGACGGCACGACCTGCGGCGCATCGGGTTGCCTGTACAGCCGCCCTGCGGACCGCAAGGATGGCTTCGCGAACTTCACGCCGAAGGCCGCCCTGAGCTATGGCTTCGCCGGTTCGCAGTTGCTCTATGTGAACGCGGCCCGCGGTTACCGCGCGCCGGACACCAGCGAGCTCTATCGCCTGCAGCGCCAGCAGAGCATCGCCGCCCTGGGCGCCGAGCGCATCGACAGCCTGGAGCTGGGCTGGCGTGGGCAGCTCGGTACGCTGCGCTATGCGCTGGCCGGCTTCACGATGAAGAAGGACAACGTGATCCTGCGTGACTCGACCGGCTTCAACATCAGCAACGGCCGCACGAAGCACAAGGGCGTCGAATACGAACTGGACTGGGCCGCACTGCCTTCACTGTCGTTCTCGCTGGCCGGCACGGTCGCCAGGCACCAGTACGATTTCAGCCGGACCATCGATGGGGGCGAGGCGGTGGTGGCCGGTCGCGACGTGGACACGGCGCCGCGCCAGATCCGCAACGCCCGAGTGGCCTGGCGTCCGGTGGAAAAGGCCTCGTTCGAGTTGCAGTGGCAGCATGTGGGCCGCTATTTCGCCGATGCCGGCAACCAGCGCCCGTATGCGGGACATGACGTGCTGGACCTGCGCAGCAGCTGGCGCCTGGCGCCGGCCTGGCGCATCGGCGCGCGTGTCGACAACCTGACGAACAAGGCCTACGCAGACCGCGCGGACTATGCCTTCAGCACCTACCGGTATTTCCCGGGCCGCCCGCGCACGCTGTTCCTCGACGTCTCCTACACGCAGGCCCGCTGACCGGGCCTGCGCACGCCCTCGCGATCAGGCGAGGGTGTGGAATACCCGCTGCACGTCGTCGTCCTGCTCCATCTTGTCGAGCAGTTCCAGCACTTCCTTCGCCTGCTCTTCCGGCAGTTCGGTCGGCGTGGTCGGGATGTATTCGTGCTCGGCCGAGATCGGCGTGATGTGCCGCGCCTCGAGGGCCTTCTGCAGGTTGCCGAACTCATCGAAGGCGCAGCGGATCAGGATCTGCGGCTCGCCGTTCTCGCCGGTCGTGTCGCCCATCTCGTCGAGGCCGTGGTCCATCAGGTAGAGCTCGAGGTCATCGTGGTCGATGCCCTCGGGGTTCAGCCGGAACACGCCCAGTTTGCGGAACACGAAGCTGACGCTGCCGGTCGCGCCCATGTTGCCGCCATGCTTCGAAAACACGTTGCGCACGCCCGCGACGGTGCGCGTCGGGTTGTCCGTTGCGGCCTCGACCAGCACGGCCACGCCGTGCGGCGCATAGCCTTCGTAGATGATCTCGGTGTAGTTCGTCGCGTCGCGGCCCGAGGCGCGCTTGATGGCCGACTCGACCTTGTCCTTCGGCATGTTCACCGCGCGTGCGTTCTGGATCACGCGGCGCAGGGACGGGTTGCTGGCCGGGTCCGGACCGCCGGACTTCACGGCGATGGTGATGTCCTTGCCGATCTTGGCGAACTGCTTCGCCATGCGGTTCCACCGCGCGAACATCGTGTGCTTGCGAACTTCGAACATGCGGCCCATGGGCGATCCTGGTGAACGAGCAGGGCCTGAATGATAACGTCGGAGGCCAATAACGGGGGGACGATGGACACAAACGACACCGGGCGGCGTGCGCTGCTCAAGACCGCACTCGCACTGGCCACGGCAGCAGGCGCCGGCAGGCTGGCCGCCACGGAGAAGGCGACCACGGCCGGGCCTGCATTGACGAAGGTGGCCGAGGGGCTGCTGTTCCCGGAAGGGCCGATCGCGATGGCCGATGGCTCGGTCATCCTCGTCGAGATGCGCGCCAAGACGCTCACCCGGATCGGCCGCGACGGCAAACGCAGCGTGATCGCCGAGCTGGGCGGCGGCCCCAACGGCGCGGCCATCGGGCCTGACGGCGCGGTCTATGTGACGAACAACGGCGGTGCCTGGGGCTGGACGCCGGGCGTCACCAACATGCCGGGCCCGCCGCCTGCGGTCTACAACGGGGGCTCGATCCAGCGCGTGGACCTCAAGACCGGCAAAGTCACCACGCTCTACGACCGCTGCGACGGCAAGCTGCTCAATGGTCCGAACGACCTCGTCTTCGACCGGCAGGGCGGCTTCTGGTTTACCTGCTATGGCCAGACGGACAACGAGATCCGCCGGCTCGGTGGGTTGTATTACGCGAAGGCCGACGGCTCGAAGATCACCCGCTGGCGCAGTGCGCAGATCTCGCCTAACGGCGTCGGCCTGTCGCCCGACGGCAAGGTGGTCTACATGGCCGACTGCATGCTCGGTCGTCTGTATGCTTTCGACCTGAAGGCCCCGGGCGTGATGGCCACGACCGAGATCCCCAACGATCCGACGCCCCAAGGCCGCGTCATCGCGACGCTGCCGGGCTACCAGTGGCTGGACAGCCTGAAGGTCGAGGCGGACGGCAGCATCAGCGTTGCCACGCTGTTCAACGCCGGCATCACGACCTTCCAGCCGGATGGCCGCTACGCCCACACCCCGTTGCCGGATCCGGTCACCACGAACCTCTGCTTCGGCGGGGCGGACCTGCGCGATGTCTGGGTCACGGCCTCCAGCAGCGGCATCCTGTACCGGCTGCGCTGGCCGCGCGCGGGCCTGGCCCCGGCCTACCGGGCCTGATGTTGCGACGATGCAACATATGCCCGGTGCGCAAATTCCCGGCTACTGGCGCGGCAGGGGACCTTGCGCCATCATTGCCGACCTTTGAAAACCACAGCACCCCCGGGGATCTGAACCATGCCGTTGAGTGATATCGAAATTGCCCGTCAGGCCAAGATGCGGCCGATCGAAGAAGTGGCCGCGAAGATCGGCATCTCGCGCGACCAGCTGCTGCAGTACGGCCCCTACAAGGCCAAGCTGTCGCTGGAAGCCGTGAAGGACATCGGCAAGCGCAAGCCGGGCAAGCTCATTCTCGTCACTGCGATCAACCCGACGCCGGCCGGCGAAGGCAAGACGACGACGACCGTCGGCCTGGGCGACGGCCTCAACGCGATCGGCAAGAAGGCCATCATCTGCCTGCGCGAGCCCTCGCTGGGCCCCTGCTTCGGCGTGAAGGGCGGCGCGGCCGGCGGCGGCTATGCGCAGATCGTCCCGATGGAAGACATCAACCTGCATTTCACGGGTGACTTCCACGCCATCGCCGCGGCGAACAACCTGCTGGCCGCGATGGTCGACAACCACATCTACTGGGGCAACGAGCTGGGCATCGACGTCCGCCGCGTGTCCTGGAAGCGCGTCGTCGACATGAACGACCGCGCCCTGCGTCAGATCACCAACTCGCTGGGTGGCCCGGGCAACGGCTATCCGCGTGAGGACGGCTTCGACATCGTCGTGGCCTCGGAAGTGATGGCGATCTTCTGCCTCGCGACGGACCTGGACGACCTGTCCCGCCGCCTGGGCAACATCATCGTCGCCCGTACCCGCGACAAGAAGCCGATCCGCGCAAAGGAACTCTGCGCCGACGGCGCCATGACCGTCCTGCTGAAGGACGCGCTCATGCCGAACCTCGTGCAGACGCTGGAAGGCAACCCGGCCTTCGTGCACGGCGGCCCGTTCGCCAACATCGCCCACGGCTGCAACACCGTGATGGCGACGCAGACCGGCCTGCGCCTCGGTGAATACACCGTGACGGAAGCCGGCTTCGGTGCCGACCTGGGCGCCGAGAAGTTCCTCGACATCAAGTGCCGCAAGGCCGGCCTGGCGCCGGATGCCGTGGTCATCGTCGCTACCGTCCGTGCACTCAAGATGCACGGCGGCGTCGCCAAGGACCAGCTGGGCAAGGAAGACCTCGTCGCCCTGCGCAAGGGCTTCGCGAACCTCGAGCGCCACCTGC
>CANGMU010000202.1 GCA_947454665.1 Pseudomonadota bacterium
AAGTGATGTCGGCCGCCCGTTGCGGCCCGCTCCCTTTCCGAGGTGCCCGCCATGTCGCTGCTCTCCCTGTTCTCCCGCTTCGGAAAAAGCGCCGCGGATCCGTACACCGCATCCCTCGCAGAGGCCCTGCGGCGCACGCAAGCCGTGGTTGAACTGAGACTCGACGGTGTCGTGGGTGAAGCCAACGACGTCTTTCTCCAGACTCTCGGGTTGTCCTCGGCCGACGTGGTTGGCAAGCCCTTTGAGTCGCTTGTCGAAAGCGCCGGCGTTGAGCGTGCCGCCTGGCATCACGCTTGGGACCTCGCTTCGCGGGGAGGATCGGGCCTCGTATCGCTTTGCTTGCGCGGTGCGGGCGAGGCGTCGGTCTGGGTGCAGGCTAGTCTCACTGGGCTGCCGGATGCGCATGGCCGGACCGCTGCCGTAGTGTTGCTGGCCACGGATGTCACGGCGCTGCATGTAGAGCGTGATCGTCTGGCTGCGGACCTCAAGGTCCGTACCGACATCCTGAACATGACGAGCATCGTCTCCGAGGCGAACAAGAAGGGCGAGATCATCGCCCTCAACGACAAGTACTCCGAGGTGTCGCAGTACAGCCGTGAGGAGTTGATGGGCAGCCCCCACAACATCACGCGGCATCCGGACATGCCTCGTGAAGTGTTCAAGGAAATGTGGAACACGATCGGCCACGGCAGGATGTTCCGCGGCGTGGTCAAGAATCGTGCGAAGGACGGGTCGCCCTATTACGTCGACGCGGTCATCGCCCCGATCCTGGGCAAGAACGGCAAGCCCGAGCGCTATATCGGCGTCCGCTACGACATCACGGCTGCCGAAACCGAACGGCAGAACATGCGCGGCATCCTGGGCGCGATAGACGAGTCTTTTGCCTACATCGAGTTCTCGACCGGCGGCGAGGTCCTGCGCGCGAACGAGCGCTTCCTGCACCTGATGGGGTATCGGGCCGATGAAGTGGTCGGCCAGCACCACCGCCTCTTCATGGATCCAGCCGAAGCATCCACACCCGCGTATACGCAGTTCTGGTCCGATCTGGCGCAGGGACATGCGAAGGCGGACGTATTCAGCCGGCGCGCCAAGGGCGGTCGGGAAGTCTGGCTGCAGGCGGCTTACGCGCCGGTCCGCGACGAGACCGGTCGCGTCATCAAGGTGGTGAAGATCGCAACGGAACCAGCGCAGTTGCAGGTCCATGAACAGGTCCGCCTCACTGTGGGCGAGGCCAGCGCGGTGATCTCCGCCGCTGCTGCCGGTGACCTCACGCGCCGGCTGTCCGCGGAAGGGCGTACGGGCACGGTGGAAACGCTGGTGCTCGGCATCAACGAACTGCTGGATGTGATGTCGCGCCTGATCGCGCAGGTTAAGGGGTCTGCGGGAGAGGTGTACCGGGGCGCGGATGAGATCAGCCAGGGCAACACCGATCTGTCGCAGCGGACCGAACAACAGGCTTCCAGCCTCGAGGAGACCGCGTCCTCGATGGAGCAGATGACCTCGATCGTGAAGCAGAATGCCGACAATGCGGCGCAGGCCAACCAATTGGCACATGTTGCCCGCGACCAGGCTGAGAATGGCGGCGAGGTCGTGTCAAAGGCCGTGCGCGCGATGTCGAGCATCGACGAGGCCTCGAAGCGCATTGCGGACATCATCGGCGTCATCGATGAAATCGCCTTCCAGACGAACCTCCTCGCGCTCAACGCGGCCGTCGAGGCTGCACGTGCCGGCGAACAGGGTCGGGGATTCGCCGTGGTCGCGACCGAGGTTCGCAACCTGGCCGGCCGTTCGGCGACGGCAGCGAAGGAGATCAAGGGACTGATCCGCGACAGCGTGCAGAAGGTGGGCGAGGGTTCTGAGCTGGTCACACAGTCTGGCGCAACGCTCGTGCAGATCGTATCGTCGGTGAAAAAGGTCGCGGACATCGTGGCCGAGATCGCGGCGGCCTCGCAGGAACAGCATTCCGGCATCGAGCAGGTCAACAAGGCCGTGATGCAGCTGGACGAGTTGACACAGCAGAACGCTGCACTCGTGGAAGAGGCCTCCGCGGCCAGTCGGTCGATGGCCGACCAGGCGCGCGCGCTCAATGACATGGTGAACCGCTACCGGGTCGACGAAGACGTCGAGGGCCGCGACAACCTGCGGACTGCGACGCCCGCTGCTGCGCGGCCGGCGCCGGCACGTCCCCGCATCGTGAAGTCACCGCCGCCGCTGCGGGCCGTGAATTCGAAGAAGGACTCTGACGAGGATTCCGTCTGGAAGGAGTTCTAACGCCAGCCCTGCAACCAGTGGCTGCGGTCGGTGAGGGCCCGCCACGGCAGGCGCAGCACGCGTTTCGTCAACACGGCCTCCAGCTCCACCTCTTCGGGTGGTGAGCCCGGTGTGGTCGGTTCGACGACGGCGGTCACCATGAAGTGGCGCTCGCGATTGTGCGGCTGTACGGCCGTCCACTTGCTCAGCAGCAACTTGCGTGGCGATAGCCGAGTCCTGGCCGCGGGCGGGCTGTCAGGCGTCGAAGGCATGGCGGATCCAGTCGATGTGATGGCCTTTGCCGTCCGGCTTGATGTCCAGGACATCGAAGCGGGCGCGCAGCTTCGCCAGGGGCGGTCTCGTCATCAGCAGATGGCGCGTCGCTTTCACGATGCGCTGCTGCTTGCGCGGATCGACGCTGGCCGCACCGCCGCCGTATGCCGAATGGCTGCGCAAGCGCACTTCCGCGATGACCAGGATGTCGGGCTGCTCCCTGGCGATGAGATCGAGTTCGCCGAGTCGGCAGCGGTAGTTCCGCGCGATTACCGTGAGGCCGTGTGAGGTGAGGTGCGCGGCCGCGGCATCCTCCGCGGCATTGCCCAGGGCCCGGCGGTCCAGGCTTTTTCCTTCGCCGGTCACGGCGCGGTGATCACAAGTGGCTTGCCCTTCTTCAGCTGGGCCCAGTCCAGCTCGCGCCGGATGCGGCCCTGTGCGTCGGGTGACAGGCGGCCGGTCACGCCGGCCAGTGGCCACTGCCAGCCAACAGTGCCGAGTGTGAGCATCAGCTGCGCCGCGTCGTAACCGAAGGCAAACAGGCGCGGCAGCCGCAGTCCCTTGTCGCTCCAGGCCAACTGTGTGGTCGTGCGTGCGTCGGCCACGGGGCCGACCTCTTGCAGCATCCAGGGCATGTCCGGGAACAACACGCCCTCGAGATCGATGTTCGCGGTCGGCTCCGGATCGAAGCCTTCCGAGGTCATGTAGGTCGGCACGTCGCCGGCGTAGAAGAAGCGCAGCTGCGCGCGGATCTGGCGTAGCGCCACCGATTGTCCGGCCGCGAAGATCAGATCGATATCCGCACGGCGGCGCGGTTCGAACTGCAGCTTGCCCAGCAGGCCTTCCATGCGTTTGTGGCGCGCCCGGCTGTCATCAATGCGCAGCGCCGCGGTGATATGCGGCATGAAGTCGTTCGCGTTGGCGTCGTAGGCCTGCACGTCGAGCAGCACGCCGCCACCGGCGGTGAAGGCATCGCGGAAGGCGCTCGTGACACGGTTGCCCCAATCCCCCGTCGGCGCGAAGACGAGCGCGCGCTTCTGGTTCTGCGCGAGCGCGCGGCGTGCGACCTGTCGCGCTTCGTCTTCAGGAGAGAGGGCGAATTGCCAGGTGTTCGGCGGCGTGGGCGCGTCGTTGGGCAGGGCGTTGAGCAGCAGCAGCGGCGCACGCCGCGCGTTGCCGGCAATCGCCTGCACGGCGTCCTCGCGCGTCAGGGGGCCGACGATGAAACCGGCGTTGTCGGCCTGTGCGGCGCGAAGTGCGTTCGCGATGCCGGGATCACCGGTGTCATAGACCTTCACGATGGGCCGTCGCAGTTCGGGCAGCACCGCCAGCGCCGCGAGGAAGCCGTCGCGCACCAGCGTGCCGGCCACCGCCTGACGCCCGGTCAGGGGCAGCAGCAGCGCCACGGGACCGTTCAGGGAAGGGGTCATCGTGGTCGGCCCGGTGGTGGGCCCTGTGATCTCAGCCATGGCGATGCTCGTTGCGGGATGTGCGGGATAACGGGAGCGCCAGCGCGTGAATTCACGCGCGACACCGAGGGGACTGTGCGAGGCCGACGAGGCGATCTGGCCAATCTCGAGCCAGCCACGCAGGACCGGTTCGCGTGCGGCCTGGGGCTCGAGTTTCACGCCGCGCGTCGCGGCATCACGCAGCGCCAGATAAAGCGCTTTGCGGGCGGCTTGCCGTTCGGCCTCACCGGGCAGGAGCTTGTCCAGGGCCATCACGGCGCGGACCGCCTCGGCCGCGCGACCGTTTGCCAGCGCTGCGCGTTGCACCGCCTGCAGG
>CANGMU010000203.1 GCA_947454665.1 Pseudomonadota bacterium
CCCGGCGGCAGTTCATCCGCCAGCAGCAGGCGACCGCGACCAGCATCCAGCTCCACGTAAAGCCGGAACAGGGCCGACTCCCACTGCGCACGCCCGATGACGAGGCCGACATCATCGATGCAGACCAGGGGCAGTTCCTCGGCACCTTCCAGCACGCCCGGCCCCAGGTGCTGGAGTTCGGAAAGCGGGAAATAGGCGCCGCCCGACAGGCGCGCGCAGGCCGCCTGCAGCAGGTGCGACTTGCCACAGCCGGCAGGCCCCGAGATCCACGCGCAGCCGGCAGACTCCGGCGCCACGAAGCGCTGCAGCGATTCGACCAGGACTTCGTTGCGACCCGGATGGAAGTTCGCGAAATCGGCGCGATCGCGCAGGCGCACACCCAGCGGAAGCTGCTGCATCAGGTCTGTTCCATCGCCAGCGCGCGCCGCAGGTAATGCGACACGTAATCAACGCCGCTGGCCACGATCGTCACCAGCAGCACGACGGCCATGGCGTCCAGCATCTCTCGGGGCGGAAAACCCGTGGCGCTGGCGATGACCACCGCGAGCAGGTACGCGAGCTGCAGCGTCGTGTTGACCTTGCTGATCACCGTCGGGCGACCATTGAGCGGGCCCAGCCACAATCGATAAATGACCGCACCGAAACCGATGATCAGATCCCGCATGACGGCGGCGGCCGTCAGCCACCAGGGCGCGATGTCGAGCCAGGCGGCGGTGATGAACACGGTCACGAGCAGCAGCTTGTCGGCGACGGGATCGAGCACGCGCCCGAGGTCCGAGGTCCAGCCGAAGCGCTTGGCAAGGTAACCATCGAGTCCGTCGGACACGGCGGCGATGGAAAACAGCACGATGATGCGTTCCTGCTGGCCCTCCCGCATGGCGATGACCAGGGGCAGGATCAGCGCAATGCGCAGCAGGCAGATGAGGTTCGGTATGTGGCGCATGCCGCGTTTGGACTCCCTGCGGTACTATATCGACTCGGCCTTCCGGCCGCCCGACACCGTGGAATCCCGCCTCCCATGCAAAAGCCGCAGGGCCTGACCTACCGTGACGCCGGCGTCGACATCGACGCGGGCGACGAACTCGTCGAACGCATCAAGCCGCTGGTCAAGCGCACGCAGCGCCCCGAGGTCCTCGCCGGCATCGGCGGCTTCGGCGCGCTGGTCGGCCTGCCGGGCAAATACCGGGAACCGATCCTCGTCTCCGGCACCGATGGCGTCGGCACCAAGCTGCGCCTCGCGATCGACACGGGCCGCCACGACCGCATCGGCATCGACCTCGTCGCCATGTGCGTGAACGACGTCGCCGTGCAGGGTGCCGAGCCGCTCTTCTTCCTGGACTACTACGCCACCGGCAAGCTCGACGTGGACGTCGCGCAGTCGGTTGTCGGCGGCATCGCCGAAGGCTGCCATCAGGCGGGCTGTGCGCTCGTCGGTGGCGAAACGGCCGAAATGCCGGGCATGTACCACGGCGGGGATTACGACCTCGCCGGCTTCTGCGTCGGCGTGGTCGAGCGCAGCGGCATCATCGACGGCAGCAAGGTGGCCCCGGGCGACGCGATCATCGGCCTCGCTTCGTCGGGTGCCCACTCGAACGGCTATTCGCTGATTCGCAAACTGGTGCAGGTCGCCGGCGCGGATGCGAACACGCAGCTCGACGGCAAGCCGCTCTTCGACCGGCTGCTCGAGCCGACCCGCATCTACGTGAAGTCCATGCTGGCCCTCGCCGAGGCGATGCCGGTGCACGGCTACGCGCACATCACCGGCGGTGGCCTGACCGACAACATCCCGCGCGTGTTGCCGGACGGCATCGAAGCCGTCCTGCAGCGCAAGGCCTGGGCGCCGAATCCGCTCTTCGATTGGCTGGCGTCCGTCGGCAACATCGAAGCGAACGAGATGTACCGCACCTTCAACTGCGGCATCGGCATGATCGCCGTCGTCGCGGCCGACAAGGCCGACGCAGCGCTCGCGCTGCTGCGCGCCCGCGGCGAGGAAGCGAGCCTGATCGGCGAAATCCGCAAGGGCGACCGCGGCTGCGTGATCGAGGGATGACGCCCGATGCCGTGACGCCGCTGCGGCTCGCGGTGCTGATCTCCGGGCGCGGCAGCAACATGCTGGCGATCGCCCGGGCCTGCCGAGAAGGTCATATCGCAGCAGACATCGTCACGGTCCTGTCCGACGTGCCCGGTGTCGCCGGGCTCGATGCCGCGCGCGAACTGGGTTTGCCTGTCGCCTGCATCGAAGGCGCGTCATTCCGAGCCGAGGGTCGTTTCGACAAGCCGGCCTTCGAAGCCGCGCTCTGCGCCGCGATCGACGCAAGCCAGCCGGACCTCATCGTGCTGGCCGGTTTCATGCGCGTGCTGTCGCCCGCCTTCACGGCACGTTATGCGGGCCGCCTGCTGAACATCCACCCTTCGCTGCTGCCGGCCTACAAGGGCCTGCACACGCATGAGCGCGTGCTCGAGGCCGGCGAGCACTGGCATGGGGTGACGGTGCACTATGTGACCGCGGAGCTGGACGGCGGCCCGCTGCTCGGCCAGGCACGCGTGCCGGTGTTGCCGGGCGACAACGTCGCCAGCCTGTCAGCGCGCGTTCAGCGCCAGGAACACATCCTTTTCCCATTGGTGATCGACTGGATCGCACGGGGCAGACTGCGATGGAACGATGGCTCACCGCAATTCGATGGCGTCACGCTGACCGCGCCCCGGCACTTGGAAGACGCGTCGGCTGGCTGACGGTAGCGCTGCTGCTGCCGCTGGCCACCTCGGCCGCGGACCTGGTGCCCTTCAGCGCTGATTACGACTGGGCTGCGAAAGGCGTCACCGCCGGCCGGAGCACACTCACTCTCGCCCGCCGTGACGATGGACGCTGGAGCTACAGCTCGCGCAGCACGGCGCGCGGAATCTTCAAGCTGGTTGCACCCGGCGAAATCACGCAAGTCAGCATCTTCCGCGTCGAGAACGGCGAGATCCTGCCAGACCATTACCGCGGCGATGACGGCACGTCGGCCACCAAACGCGATGCGAACGTCACCTTCGACTGGCGGGCCCGACGCGTCACGGGCGTCTATGAGGATGTCCAGGTCGACCTGCCCATCGAACCGGGCGTGCAGGATGACCTCTCGATCCAGATCGCGCTGCTGAACGCGCTGCTGCACGAACGCCTGCCCACCGGCTTCAAGCTCATCGACAAGAACCGGGTCAAGGAATACCAGTACACGTCCGAAGGACGCCAGCTGCTGGAAACCGCGCTGGGCTCGCTGGAAACGGTGGTGTTCCGCAGCCGCAAGCTCGGCGCGCGCAGCAGCACGGTGTTCTGGTGCGCGCCGGCGCTGGGCTATCTGCCGGTGAAGGTCGAACGCCACGACGGCGCCGACAAGATCGACTGGGCGCTCGCCATCCGCGCTGTGAAGCGCGAATGACGTTGGGCCCGGCGCTCAGGTCTTGGGCAGCGTGACGCCCGTCTGGCCCTGGTACTTGCCACCACGATCCCGATAGGACGTGCTGCAGACTTCGTCCGATTCGAAGAACAGCATCTGTGCGACGCCCTCGTTCGCATAGATCTTCGCCGGCAGCGGCGTGGTGTTCGAGAACTCCAGCGTCACGTGGCCTTCCCATTCCGGTTCGAGCGGCGTCACGTTAACGATGATGCCGCAGCGGGCATAAGTGGATTTGCCGAGGCAGACCACCAGCACGTTGCGCGGAACACGGAAGAATTCCACCGTGCGCGCCAGCGCGAAGGAGTTCGGCGGGATGATGCAGACGTCCGACTCAATGTCGACGAAGCTCTGCGGATCGAAGGCCTTCGGGTCGACGATCGTGCTGTTGATGTTCGTGAAGATCTTGAACTCGCGCGCACAGCGCACGTCGTAGCCATAGCTCGACGTGCCATAGGACACGATCTTGCGGCCATCGGCCTGGCGGACCTGGCCCGGCTCGAACGGCTCGATCATTCCCTGCTCGGCCGCCATGCGGCGGATCCAGTTGTCGGACTTGATGCTCATCAGGTTTCCTCGACGACGATCTTCGGAAAGGCGCTGCTGCGGTCACGGCCACGCTTGGCCAGGGCGACCGCCGTGTGGCGTGCGAAATCCCGGTAGGCCTTGGCGCGGGCCGAATCCGGCGCGGCCACGACGCTCGGCGTGCCGCCGTCAGCCTCGGCGCGGATGCGCGCATCCAGCGGCAGCCGACCCAGCAGTTCGGTGCCGCATTCCGCCGCCAGCCGCTCGCCGCCGCCCTCGCCGAAGATCGCTTCGGCATGCCCGCAGGCAGAGCAGACATGGAGGCTCATGTTC
>CANGMU010000204.1 GCA_947454665.1 Pseudomonadota bacterium
CAGCGTGCGTCATGCCATTGCACCTGGCCGAGTGCCAGCGCACGGATGATGAGCGTGACGGTCTGCGTGCCGGCAATGCCGCCCATCGAGGCGACGATCGGCATCAGCGTGGCCAGGGCCGCGACCTTCTCGATCGTGCCTTCGAAGAGGCTGACGACCCATGAGGCCAGGAAGGCCGTGACGAGGTTGATGCCCAGCCAGATGGCGCGCCGACGCGTGGACGGGATGATCGCGGCGAAGACGTCTTCCTCGTCGCGCAGACCGGCGCCGGCCATGACTTCGTGGGCCGCCTCTTCGGTGATGAGGTCGACGACCTCGTCGATGGTGATGCGGCCGAGCAGGAGGCCCTTTTCATCGACGACGGCCGTCGAGACGAGATCGCGGGCCTTGAACAGTTGCGCGACTTCGCTGACGGGCAGTTCGGGCGCGATGCGCGGGGCATCGGCATCGAGCGACAGGCCGACCAGACGGTCCAGTTCATCCGTCAGCAGGCGCTGCAGCGAGATCGTGCCGAGGAAACGGTCGTTGCGGTCGACGACGAACAGCCGGTCAGTGCCGTCCGGCAGTTCGCCGCGCATGCGCAGGTAGCGTTGCACGACCTCCAGCGACACATCCGCCCGCACGCTGACGGTGTCGGTGTTCATCAGGCTGCCGGCCGTGTCCTCCGGCCAGGAGAGCACCCGGTTCAGGCGCTCGCGGTCCAGCTGGTCCATGTTCCGCAGCAGTTGCTGCGTGACGGTCTCGGGCAGGCTTTCGATCAGGTCCGCGAGGTCGTCGACCTCGAGGTCCTCGGTGGCCTCGACGAGCTCAGCTGGATCCATCTCGCTGATCAGTTGGTCGCGGACTTCCTCGCCCAGTTCGACCAGCACTTCGCCGTCGAGCTCCGGGTCCGTCAGCTCCCAGACAACGTCACGCCGCGCGGGTGGCAGCGATTCGAGCAGCTGGGCGATCTCGGCCGGGTGCAGCGTGCGGATGATGCGCATCGCGCGCTGCAGGCCGCCCTCGTCGAGCGCCTCGCGCAGCGCCGTCAGGCGCCCGGGACGGTCCGGTCGCAGATCCATCACAGGCCCGCGTAGTTCGGTCCGGATCCGCCTTCCGGCGTGGTCCAGGTGATCTGTGCGTACGGGTCCTTGATGTCGCAGGCCTTGCAGTGCACGCAGTTCGCGGCGTTGATCTGCAGGCGTTTCGCACCGGCACCGTCGTCGACCATCTCGTAGACATTGGCCGGGCAGAAGCGCGTGCAGGGGTTGCCGTATTCCGTCGCGCAGCGCGTGGCGCAGATCGACGTGTCGGCCACCTTCAGGTGCGCGGGCTGGCGCTCCTCATGCGTCGTCGACGCGAAGAACACCGACGCGAGTCGGTCGCGCGGCGGCAGTTCCCGCGTGACCCAGCCGCGATCGGGCGAAGTGTAGTCGTCGAGCTTCCTGAGTTCGGTATTGCTGCGGTTCGCGAGCGTCCACGGAGCCCGGCCGCTGGTGAGCGTCTCGAAAAGACCGTTGGCCATGCCGGCCCACAGCCCGCCCTTGAAGCCCGGCTTGATGTTGCGGACCTTGCGCAGTTCCTGGCCGCCCGGCGACGCACGCCAGCGCACGTCGAAGCCGGCCGTGCCGCCCGTCTCCGCGATGTGTTCCGCGGCGAGCATGCCGCTGCGGATCGCCTGGTGGATGCCCTTGATCTTGGGGAAATTGAGCGTGCCCGCGGCATCGCCGACGAGCAGGGCGCCCGGCATGTCGAGCCTGGGCATCGACTGCCAACCGCCGGCTGCGATGCTGCGCGCGCCGGCCGCGATGATCTCGCCACCCTCGAGCAGCGCCCGCATCGAAGGATGGTGCTTGAACTGCTGGAAGGCTTCGAAGGGGCTGAAGCGCGGGTCCTGGTAATCCAGGCCCGACACGAAGCCGACGTACACGCGGTCATCGCCCAGGTGATACACAAAGCTGCCGCCATAGGTGCCGCCATCCAGCGGCCAGCCGACGGAGTGCTGGATCAGTCCCGGTTCGGCGCGGCCCTTGGGCAACTGCCAGAGTTCCTTGAAGCCCAGCGCATAGGTTTGCGCCGAGCAGTCGGCATCCAGCGAGAACTTCGCGATGGCGGTTTTCGTGAGGCTTCCGCGGCAGCCTTCGGCGAGGATCGTGATGCCGGCGCGGATCTCCGGGCCCGGCGCGAAATCCGCGCCTGGCGTGCCGTCCTTCTCGAGGCCCATGTCGCCAATCTGCACGCCGGCCACGGCACCTGCGTCCGAATACAGCAGCGCAGCGCCCGCGAAGCCTGCGAACACGTCGACGCCCAGTGATTCGGCGACGGCAGCCAGTTGCGGCGTGAGCAGGCCGAGCGAGACGATGAAGTTGCCATCGTTGTGCTGCTGGGGCGGCACGGGCAGCTTCAACTGGCCCTTCTGCGTCAGCAGGCGGAATTCGTCGCGCACGGCGGGCACGCAGACAGAGGGCGCGTTGTCACGCCAGCCCGGCAGCAGGGTATCGAGCGGGCCCGGTTCCATCACTGCGCCGGAGAGCGCATGGGCGCCGATGGCCGCGCCTTTTTCAAGCAGGCAGACGTTCAACGCCGGCTTCAGCTGCTTCAGGCGGATCGCCGTGGCCAGACCCGCAGGGCCACCACCGACGACCAGCACGTCGTAGTCCATTACATCGCGTTCAATCATGGTCGAAGTAGATCACAGTTCGGGTGCGAGATCGGGCTCGCCGAGGCGCTCGAGCATCAGTGCACGAGCCCGTCGGCGAAGGTCGACAACGGCCTGGTCCGGCGGTGTTGCCTCTGAGGTCATCGGCTCGAAGATTTCAATCACGATGCGTGTCGGCCAGGGCCAGAGCAGTCCCGGTGGCAGGGCCTGTCGCGCGTGGTGGATGACCAGTGGCACGACGGGCATTCCATTGCGCACGGCCGTGACGAACGCGCCCGAGTGGAAGCGCAGCAGGCCTGGTTGAGGCTCGAACGTGCCTTCTGGAAAAAACGCGAGCGACGTGCCGTTCGCCGCAGTACGCAATACGCGCAGCGCATCTCGCGCGCCGCGCCGTCCCTTGTTGCGATCCACGAACTCCGCACCGATCCGTCGCAGCAGCAGGCCCGCGAGCGGGACGTCGTTCATCTCCCGCTTGATCACGAACGCGAAGCGCGCCGGCAGCGCCGCCTTCAGCAGCACGCCATCGATATAGCTCACGTGGTTCGCCACGACGACGCAGGGTCCCGCGGGCAGACGCCCTGCGTTCCGTATTTCCAGACGCATGCCGATGAGGGCGAGGCCCGTGCGCGCGCCCCAGCGGACGATCCGGCGACGCCAATCGAGGCTGGGCAGGGGCAGGATCAGGATCAGCGTCAACAAAGAGGCTGCGCCGAACAAAATGGCGGCGATGACCGTGTAGGGCACGGCCAGCAGCAGGGGCGCAGGACGAGGGGAGGTCGGATACACCGAAATGGCTTCGAAAGGCAGGTGGACTGTGACCGATGTCTCGTTATGTTACCGGAACGGCAGCGCTGTGAAGGTCGTCACGCTCTGTCCGCAGGCTGACGCCGATACTGGCCACCTTTCGTTAAATCGGTTCTGGAATTACCCGTGAAGACTTCCACGCTTGCCGCGAAGCCTGCCCGTGCCGCAGCGGACGATATCGAACCCGTGGTCGGGCGATTCCTCGACGCCGTGTGGATGGAGCGCGGGCTGTCCGCCAATACGCTGGCCGCCTATCGCGCTGACCTGCTGGCGCTGTCGCGCTGGCTGGCCGAGCGGAGCCAGCCGATCACGACCTGTGGCCGTGCGGACCTCCTCGCCTTCATCGCCTGGCGCGTCGAACGGGGCGCGCAGCCGCGCTCGACGGCCCGGCAGCTGTCTTCGTTCCGCCGCTTTTACCGCCATCTGATGCGCGAAGGCGTCATCCCGGACGACCCGACGGCCCAGATCGCGATGCCGAAGATCGGCCGTTCCCTGCCGAAGTCCCTGACCGAGGAAGAGGTCGTCGCGCTGTTGAATGCGCCGCCGATCGGCGAACCGCTGGGCGTGCGCGACCGCGCGATGCTCGAGCTGCTTTACGCGACCGGCTTGCGCGTCTCGGAACTCGTCAGCCTGCGCCATGGCCAGCTGAACCTGAACCAGGGCGTCATCCGCATTGTCGGCAAGGGCGATCGCGAGCGGCTGATTCCGCTGGGCGAAGAAGCCGTGCGCTGGCTGCGGGAATTCAATTCGAGCGCCCGCAACGAGATCCTGCTCGACCGTGTCTCGGACTACCTGTTCCCGACACGCCGGGG
>CANGMU010000205.1 GCA_947454665.1 Pseudomonadota bacterium
CGCCGGATATTCCCGCACAGGTTGCGCGCTCGCTGGCCGAAGACGTCGGCGGCGGTGATGTCACCGCTGCCCTCGTCTCAGCTTCCACGGTGGCGCAGGCCACCGTGATCACCCGCGAGGATGCCCTGGTCTGTGGCATCCCCTGGGTCGATGAAACCTTCCGGCAACTGGACCCTTCCGTGAAGCTTGCCTGGCGCGTGAAGGAAGGCGAGAAGGTCGCCGCCAACACCGTCCTCTGCGATATCGAAGGCCCTGCACGACCCATCCTCACGGGCGAGCGCACCGCACTGAACTTCCTGCAGACGCTGTCCGGCACGGCAACGGCAACCCGCCGCTTTGTCGATGCCATCGAAGGCACCGGCTGCCACATCCTGGACACGCGCAAGACGCTGCCCGGCCTGCGCCTGGCGCAGAAATATGCCGTCCGCACGGCGGGTGGCCAGAACCACCGCATCGGCCTGTATGACATGGTACTCATCAAGGAGAACCACATCATGGCCGCCGGCAGCATCGCCGTTGCGATCGCCACGGCGCGCAGTTCGGCCCCGGGCATCCCGGTGGAAATCGAAGTCGAAACGCTGGCGGAATTCCGTGCCGCGCTGGCTGCGGGCCCGGACGTGATCATGCTCGATGAATTCGATGATGCGGCGATGCGCGAAGCCGTAGCGCTGAATCGCGCCTCGGGCAACCCGGCCAAGCTCGAAGCGTCGGGCGGCGTGGATTTCGACACGGTCCGGCGCATCGCGGCGACGGGCGTCGATTACATCTCGATCGGATCGCTGACCAAGCACCTGCGCGCGACGGACCTGTCGCTGCGTTTCACGCTGTCCTGACGGGAGACGGCAGGGCCACGCCGTAGCCTTGGGCGTAATCCAGCCCGAGGTCGCGCAGCATCGCGATGATCTCGTCGTTCTCCGCGAACTCCGCGATCGTCTTCTTGCCGGTTACCTTGCCGATCTGGTTGATCGACCGGACCATCTCGCGATCGATCTCGTCGGTCAGGATGTGCCGCACGAAGCTGCCGTCGATCTTCAGGTAATCGACCGGGAAGTGCTTCAGGTAACCGAAGGACGACATGCCGGTGCCGAAATCGTCCAGCGAGAACTGGCAGCCCAGCGCCTTCAGCGACTGGATGAAGCGGTTGGCCTGGGCAAAGCTCGACACGGCCGCCGTCTCGGTGATCTCGAAGCAGATCTTGCTGGCGTCCAGGCCACTGCGCTCGAACTGGTCGATGACGAAGGGCAGGAACTTGTCATCGCCCAGGCTCTGGCCGGACAGGTTGATGGCACAGACCGAAAGGCCCTCTCGCTCGTCCGTGTCGGAGACCAGCCAGCGGAAGGTGTTCTCGATGACCCAGCGGTCGATGCCGGGCATCAGGCCGTAGCGTTCGGCTGCCGTGAAGAAGGTGTCCGGGGCCAGGATGCGACCGCCCTCGTCCCGCATGCGCAGCAGCATCTCGTAGTGCGCGCCGTGCTCTTCTTCCTGCAGCGCCTTGATGGGCATGCGGTAGAGCTCGAAGCGGCCTTCTTCCAGCGCCACGTTGATGCGCGACACCCACTGCATCTCGCGGCGGCGACGCATCAGCTCGATATCGTTCTCGGCAAAGCTGTGAACGCGGTTGCGGCCCTGCTCCTTGGCCGTCTGGCAGGCGCTGTCCGCGGCCTGCAGCAGCGAGGCCACGTCGCCGGTCTCGGCCGTGATCGGCACCACGCCGATGCTCGCACCGATGCGGAACTGGCGGTCTTCCCAGACAAAGCGGAAGTTGCGCACGGCCTCGCGCAGCGTCTCGGCGCTGCGCATGGCCTCGTCCAGGCCACAGCTTTCGAACAGGATGCCGAACTCGTCGGCACCCAGGCGCGACAGCGTGTCGCGCCAGCGGATCTTGGATTTGAGCAGTGAACCGATCTGGCCCAGCAAGGCATCGCCCGCGCCATGGCCACAGCTGTCATTGATGATGCGGAACTGGTCGATGTCCAGCACGCAGAGCGTGTAGGCCGCTTCCTGCGCGCGTGCGCTGCGCAACGCACGGTCGAGGCTGCCCTCGAACTCGCGGCGATTCACGAGACCCGTCACCTGGTCGTGGCTCTCGTGGTAGGAGAGCTTGCGGTTGAGCTCGCGGCTCTCGCTGACATCGCGGAACACGAGCACGGCGCCGACCACCTGCCCTGCGCCATCTCGCACCGGGGCGGCCGTCGTTTCGACGTACAGCTCGTTGCCGTCCTGCCGGATCAGCAGCATCGGCCGCACCGACTTCGTCGCGCGAGAGCGCCGGATCGACGAGGTCAGCGGGTTCTCGAGTGGCTCGCAGGTCTCTTCATGGAAGGACCGGAACACGTCGTCGACGGGCTTGCCCATCGCGTCTTCCAGTCGCCAACCCGTGAGCTGTTCCGCCACCGGGTTGATGTAATCGATCACCGAGTTCGCATCGGTGGTGATGACGCCGTCGCCGATCGACTGCAGCGTGATCTGGGCGCTTTCCTTCTCGCGGAACAGCGACTCCTCGTACAGCTTGCGCTCGGTGATGTCGTGCTCGACACCGATCAGGCGCAGCAGACGGCCGTTGCCATCGACGCGCGCCTTGGCCCGGCTGGAAATCCAGCGCCACTCGCCGCTGCGATGGCGCATGCGGTGCGTGCTCTCGAACAGCGGCAGGCGACCGGCGACATGTTCGCGGATCGATTCCTGCACACGCGCCATGTCGTCCGGGTGGACGAGGCTGCGCCAGTCCACGGCACCGGCCAGTTCCGCGTCGTCATAGCCCAGCATCGTCTTCCAGCGCGGCGAGAAGAACACGTCGTTGCGCTCGATGTCGAAATCCCAGACCCCATCGTTGGCCGTCAGGAACTGCACGGCCTCGCGTTCTTCGACGACGGCGAGCCGGCGCGCAAAACGCTGCCGTTCCAGACCCGTCGCAAGGCTGCTGCCGACGAGCTTCAGCAACAGCCGCAGGTTGACGTCGAAGGACTCCTTGGGATGGTCGCGGACGATGCCCAGCAGCCCCGCAGGACGCCCTTCGACATGGAAGGAAACGACCAGCACGGCACCGATCTGCAGGCCGCGCAGACGCGCGGCGTCCACGGACGGCGACGCAGCCGGATCGAGGGTGTTCGCGATCTCCGACAGGCGCAGGTGCTCGCGTCGGGAGAGCAGGAACGGAAAATCGTCGACCCTCGCCCCGTGCAGGGCATCAGGCCTGCAGACGGCATGGGTTTCGCGGGCAATCAGCACCTGGCCGAACAGCGAACCTGTCTCGTCGAGGTGCACGATGAAGGCCGCATCGACATGGGCCGCTTCACGCAGCGACTCGAGGCTGCTGCGGAGGACCGCCTCTTCCGCAGGCCCGGACAGGTTCTGCAGGTCGACGGCGATCTTCGTGCAGACGACGTCGATCCCGGGTGCCGGGCGACCGGCACGCGTCGACCAATAGGCCGGCGACAGGATGTCCGTGGCAGTGAAATCGGGCGACTTGGCCTGCGGCGTCGGCATTCAGGAGTGCTCTGGGTCGAGGCAGCCAGTGTCACCGGAAAAGCCCGTCTGAACCGGGACTTGCGCCACAGTTCGACAATCGACTTTCAAATCCTCGTCCCGAGGCGCCAAGCTTGCCATAGCGGGTGAACTTACCACCCCAAGCAGCTGTTTTAATAAGAAAAACAGATCCGTTTCAGAGGGGTTTCCGATGCGTGAAGGACCACAGGGCGTGTCCGGCGAAATGCCAGAAGAGCACGAGGCCCGTGGTGAGCATCTGGGCCAGCAGATAGGGCCAGCCCCAGCGTGCGGTGAAGACCTGCATCAGCAGCAGGTTGAGACCCAGCCCCACCGCCAGCACCAGCACGAAGCGGAAGACAGCCTGCGCATGCGGCGCGTCGCTGCGGAAGGTATGGCGGCGGTTGAGCAGGTAGCTGACCACCGCGCCGACCGCGAAGCCCACACCCGAGCCGAACACCGCGGAACGGCCCAGCAGTTCGACGACCGCCGCCAGCACAAGGTAATGCACGCTGGTCGAGATGCCACCGACGACGAGGAAGCGCCCGAAGGTCGCCCCCACCTCGCGGTGGTCCGCCTCGCGGACCTTGCGGATCACCCGTTTCATTGCAGCGAGGCCCTGGCTTCGCGAGCCAGCCGGTGCAACTCCGCCTCGAGCTCCGCCTGCAGCGCGGCCATGGCGACCGGATCATTGGCCGCAAAGCCGCGCGGGA
>CANGMU010000206.1 GCA_947454665.1 Pseudomonadota bacterium
CACTCTTCCGGGTCTCTGGGTTGGGTCGAGCGGGGCCTCGTGCCGGACCCGCTGGTGCGCGCGGGCATCCGCCGGCTCTGCGAACAGCGGCTCGCGGAGATTCATGCCGACGATGCCGAAGCGGCGTCGGAGATCACGGAACAGTTCGCGCGTGCGATGCGCGGTGAGGCCGTGGCCCTGGTGCCGGGTCTGGCGAACGAGCAGCACTATGAAGTGCCGGCCGCGTTCTTCCAGCATGTGCTCGGCCCGAACCGCAAATACAGCAGTGCCTGGTGGCCGGAAGGCGTTGTCACGCTCCGTGAAGCGGAAGACAAGGCACTGGAAGCCACGGTGCAGCGCGCCCGCCTGGCCGATGGCCAGCGCATCCTTGAGCTCGGCTGCGGCTGGGGCTCGCTGAGCCTGTATATGGCCAAGCGCTTTCCGAACAGCCAGATCACCGGCGTTTCGAATTCGAATTCGCAACGCGAATCCATCATGGCCCGTGCGCGTGCGCTGGGCCTGGACAATCTCACCATCCTCACGGCCGACGCTAACCATTTCGAGCACACCGGCGGCTTCGACCGCGTGGTGTCCGTCGAAATGTTCGAACACCTGCGCAACTGGCCTGAGATGTTCCGTCGGGTCCACGATTGGCTCGTGCCCGGCGGCTTTTTCTTCATGCATGTCTTCGTGCACCGCGCGACGCCCTATGCCTTCGAGGACAAGGACGACAGCGACTGGATGAGCCGCCACTTCTTCTCCGGCGGCATGATGCCGAGCGATGAACTGGCGACCCGTTTCCAGGACCACCTGCGCTTCGTCGAGCGCTGGCGCTGGGATGGCCGTCATTACGAGAAGACCGCCAACGCCTGGCTCGAGAACATCGATGCGAGTCGCAGTGAAGTGATGCCGATCCTCGAGCAGACCTATGGCAAGGCGGATGCCGCGATGTGGCTGCAGCGCTGGCGCGTGTTCTTCATGGCCTGCGCGGAGCTGTTCGGCTATCGCAAGGGACAGGAGTGGTGGGTGAGCCATTACCTGTTTGCGCGGCCGCTGGAACAGGCCTGATCCGCGCGCCATGAACCTGATCGGGCCGTGGCTGGCGCCGCTGCCAGCGATGCTCGGCCTCGCGGTGCTCGCCTGGGCGGTGGCTACCCTGCGGCGCAACGTGGGCCTGGTCGATATCGTCTGGTCGCTGTTCTTCCTGCTGGTCACGGGCTGGCATTTCGCCATGCAGACAACGCCGACGCCGCGCGCGCAGATCGCACTCGGCCTCGCGCTCATCTGGGGCCTGCGGCTCGCGGTGTATCTGGCCGCGCGCAACTGGAATGCCCCGGAGGACCACCGTTATGTGGCCATCCGCGCGCGCAACCAGCCGGGCTTCACGGTCAAGAGCCTCTACCTCGTCTTCGGCTTCCAGGCGCTGCTGGCCTTCCTGCTGTCGCTGCCCCTGGCGGCCGCGGTCCGCGGCGCGGATGCGGCGCTGGGTGTGGCGGGCTTTGCCGGCGCGCTGCTCGGCGTGGCGGGGCTGCTTTATGAAGCCGTGGCCGATGCGCAGCTGGCGGCCTTCCGCCGCGATCCGGCCAACCGGCGTGCCGTGATGAACCGCGGGCTCTGGGCGCACACACGCCATCCGAACTATTTCGGCGAGGCGCTGGTCGCCTGGGGCTTCTATCTGTTGGCCGTGGATGGCGGCGCGGCCTGGACCGTCTTCGCGCCGGTCGGCATGACGCTGCTCTTGATGCGCTACACCGGCGTGGGCCTGCTCGAGCAGGACATCGGCGAGCGGCGCCCCGGCTATGCCGAATACGTGGCCTGTACCAATGCATTCTTCCCGGGACCCCGGAGGCTCCGATGATCCGTCTTTCCGCGCTCCTTCCCAGCCTGCTGCTGGCCGTTGGCTGCAGCGCCGCCCGCCTGCCGGACATGCCCACCGTCGCCCACGTGGACCTGCTGCGCTTCATGGGCCCCTGGTACGTCATCGCCAACATCCCGACGTTCATCGAGCGTGACGCGCACAACGCGATCGAGCGTTACGACCTGAACCCGGACGGCACGATCGCCACGACCTTCACTTTCCATGCCGGATCCTTCGAGGGTCCGTTGAAGACCTGGCGCCCGAAGGGTTTCGTGGTCGACCGCCAGAGCAATGCCCTCTGGGGCATGCAGTTCATCTGGCCGATCAAGGCCGATTACCGCATCGTGTATGTCGATGCGGAATACCAGCAGACGATCGTTGCGAGGCAGAAGCGCGACAACGTCTGGATCATGGCCCGTACACCCACGATCCCCGAGGCCGATTACCAGCGTTTGCTTGCCACCGTCGCCGCGCTGGGTTACGACACAGCGCTTGTCCAGAGAGTCCCGCAGCGGTGGCCTGAAAAATGAAGATTGCGATCATCGGCAGTGGCGTGGCCGGTAACGTGGCCGCCCGCCAGCTGCACGCCGAGCACGACGTCACCGTTTATGAGGCCGGTCGCCACATCGGCGGCCATGCGCACACGCAGAATGTCGAGCTGGGCGGCCAGTCGGTGGACGTCGACACCGGCTTCATCGTCTTCAACAACCAGACCTACCCGCACTTCAGCCAGCTGCTGCGTGACCTGGACGTGGCCACCGAAGAGAGCGCGATGAGCTTCTCGGTGCGCGACGACGCCCGCCGGCTGGAATACAACGGCACCACGCTCAACACGCTCTTCGCCCAGCGCCGCAACCTCGTGCGGCCGTCTTTCCTCGGCATGGTGCGCGACATCCTGCGCTTCAATCGCGAGGCGCCCCGCTTGCTGAGCGAGCCGGGCGGAGAGCTCCCGCTGGGCGAGGTGCTGACCGCCGGCCGCTATGGCAAGACCTTCGTCGAGCACTACATCGTCCCGATGGGGGCGGCGATCTGGTCGACCAGCCCCTCGGCGATGTTCCAGTTCCCGGCCCGCTTCTTCGTCCGCTTCCTGATGAACCACGGCATGCTGTCCGTGAACGACCGCCCCGTCTGGCGGACCGTTTCCGGCGGCTCGGCCCGCTATGTCGAAAAGCTGGTCGCGCCCTTCCGCGACCGGATCCACCTGTCCACCCCGGTGGAGCAGGTCCGGCGCCAGCCGGGCGGCGTCTTCGTGAAGGTGGTGGGGCAGGAGGCCGTGCGCTTCGATGCGGTCTTCTTTGCCTGCCACAGCGACCAGGCCCTGGCCCTCTTGGCGGACCCGACCACGCCGGAGCGGGAGGTGCTGGGCGCCATTCCCTACCAGCGGAACGAGGCGGTGCTCCACACGGACAGCCGGCTGCTGCCCCGCCGGCGCCTGGCCTGGGCCTGCTGGAATTACCACAGCCTTGCCGACCGGGGCGGTCCGCTGGCGCTGACCTATCACATGAACCTGCTCCAGAACCTGGTCACCCCGGAGCCGCTGCTGGTCACCCTGAACCGGACGGATGTCATCGACCCGGCCAAGGTGCTGCGCAGCATGGTCTACCAGCACCCGGTCTTCACCCCGGATTCGGTCGCCGCCCAAGCCCGCCAGCGAGAGCTCAATGGCTACCGCGGGACCTACTTCTGTGGCGCCTGGTGGCGCAATGGATTCCACGAAGACGGTGTCGTCAGCGCGCTGGATGCGGTCGCCCACTTCGCCGACGACCATGCACAGCGCCCTCTATACCGGGCGGGTTAGGCACCGGCGGCGGGGCCTGCGACCGCACGCCTTTTCCTACCGGATCACCTACGTCTGGCTCGACCTGGCGGAGCTGGATTCGGTCTTCCGCGGCCGCTGGTTCTGGTCCACGACGCGCCGGGCGCTGGCCTGGTTCCGGCGCGCGGACTACCTCGGCGACGCCGCGCTGCCGCTGGATGTTGCGGTGCGGGATCGCGTCGAAGCCGCCACCGGCCGCCGTCCGGCGGGTCCGGTCCGGATGCTCAGCCAGCTGCGCAACTATGGCTATTGTTTCAATCCTGTCACTTTTTACTACTGCTACGGCGCTTCTGGTGACAAATTGGATACAATCGTCGCCGAAATCACCAACACGCCCTGGGGCGAGCGGCAGTCCTATGTGCTGCCGGTAACCGCTGAACGGGCCGCCGGGCCGTCCGCGATCCCCTTCGAATTCACCTTCGACAAGACCTTCCACGTGTCGCCCTTCATGCCGATGACCCAGACCTACCGCTGGCGCTTCGGGGTGCCGGGCAAGGATGTTGCGGTGCACATGGACAACGTCGAAGACGGC
>CANGMU010000207.1 GCA_947454665.1 Pseudomonadota bacterium
CCTCGTGCCTGACCGCTTCCGGTTCGGTTATGGCCTCACGCCGGGGATCGTCGAGCTGGCGGCAGAACGTTCGCCGACCCTGCTCGTGACCGTCGACAACGGCATTTCCAGCCTCGAAGGCGTCGCCCTCGCGAAATCTCTTGGCATCGCTGTGCTCGTGACCGACCACCATCTGCCGGGGGCGGAATTGCCCGCGGCGGATGTCATCGTGAACCCCAACCTGCCTGGCAGCGGATTCGGCAGTCGTGCGCTCGCGGGCGTCGGCGTGGCCTTCTATGTCATGGCCGCGTTGCGCCGTCGGCTTGAGGCAGGCGGCTTGTTGCCTGTTGGCGCACCGTCCGTCGCCGAATACCTGGACCTCGTGGCGTTGGGCACGGTGGCCGACCTCGTGCCGCTGGATGCCAACAACCGCGTGCTCGTCTCGCAAGGGCTCGATCGCATCCGCAGCGGACGTTGCGTGCCCGGCATCCGGGCCTTGCTGGAAAAGGCCGGCAAGGACATCGCCGCGCTCACGACCTCGGACCTGGGTTTTGCGGTCGCACCGCGGCTCAATGCCGCGGGCCGCCTCGAAGACATGAGCGTAGGCATTGCCTGCCTGCTGGCCGCGGATGACGTGTCGGCGCAGGAATTGGCCCAGCAGTTGGATGATCTGAACAAGCGGCGACGCGAGATCGAGGCCGACATGCAGGCGCTGGCGCTGTCGGCCGTGCGCGATATCGACCTGCCACGCCGGGGGCCGCGGCGCCATGCGCTGGCGCTGTTCGACACGGCCTGGCATCAAGGTGTGGTGGGGCTGGTCGCCAGTCGGGTGAAAGATCGCGTGCGCCGACCGGTCATCGCATTCGCGCGCGGGGATGAGGGGCAGTTGCGGGGGTCTGCGCGATCCGTCGCGGGTGTTCACATCCGGGATGTGCTGGACGCGATCGCGACGCGAGAGCCGGACCTCATCCAGCGCTTCGGTGGCCATGCGATGGCAGCGGGACTCACCATCGACGAGACTGCGCTGGGTCGCTTCGCGCGCGCTTTTGATGCCGAGGTCGAGCGCTGGACGGGCGGTGCCCTGCAGGAAGACATCGTGTTGACCGATGGTGGCCTTGAAGAGCCGGAGTTCTCGCTGGCAACGGCCAGACTGCTTCGGGCAGGCGGTCCCTGGGGGCAGGCGTTCCCGGAGCCCAGCTTCGATGGGGTCTTCAACGTGCTGCGCGCCCAGGTCCTCCGCGAAAAGCATGTGAAGCTGCAGCTGAGGCCGGAAGGCTCGCGCGCCACCTTCGAAGGCATTGCCTTCAACCTGCTGGAATCACCGGCGGATCCTCTTCCGGATGGCCTCGTGCACCTGGTCTACCGGCTCGACATCAATGCCTGGCGCGGCGAGGAGCGACTGCAGTTGCTGGTTGACCACGTCTGCTAGAATTCACGCCATGACTCTCGAAACCGGCCTCATCAAGCGGACCCTCAAAGACCTCCAGGAGCGTACCGAGTCGCTTAGGGGGTTCCTTTGAATACGACAGCAAGAAAGAACGTCTCGAAGAAGTAAGCCTCGAGCTCGAGGCGCCAGACGTCTGGAACCAGCCGGAACGCGCCCAGGAGCTGGGTCGCGAACGCGCGAAGCTCGAGCAGGAACTCGCCCAGCTCGACAAGGCGAAGCATGCGATCGCCGATGCGCTGGAGCTGCTCGAGATGGCCGAATCCGAAGACGATCCGGCGACCTTCGCCGGTATCGAAGCCGACGTCCCGCAGCTCGAGGCCCAGGTCCGGCAGATCGAATTCAAGCGCATGTTCAGTGGCGAGATGGATCCGCACAGCGCCTACCTCGACATCCAGGCCGGCGCCGGCGGCACCGAGGCCCAGGACTGGGCGAACATGCTCATGCGCATGTACCTGCGCTGGGGTGCACGTCGCGGATTCAAGACGGAAGTCATGGACGCCAACGGCGGTGAAATCGCGGGCATCAAGAGCGCCACGCTGCACTTCGCGGGCGACTACGCCTACGGCTGGCTGCGCACCGAGATCGGCGTGCATCGCCTGGTGCGCAAGAGTCCCTTCGATTCCGGCAACCGACGCCACACCTCGTTCGCGTCGGTGTTCGTGTCGCCGGAAATCGATGATGAGATCAGCATCGACATCAATCCGGCCGACATCGAGATGGACGTGTTCCGCTCCAGTGGTGCCGGTGGCCAGCATGTGAACAAGACCGAATCGGCCGTGCGACTGCGCCATGGGCCCTCAGGCATCGTAGTGGCCTGCCAGGCCGAGCGCAGCCAGCACAAGAATCGTGCGACGGCCATGAAGATGCTGAAGGCCAAGCTCTACGAGCTCGAGGTCAACAAGCGCAACGCCGCCTCCAAGGTGCTCGAGGACTCGAAGTCGGACGTGAGCTGGGGCAACCAGATCCGCTCCTACGTGCTCGACCAGTCCCGCATCAAGGACCTGCGCACGAACGTCGAGGTCGGCAACACCACGGCCGTGCTCGATGGTGATCTGGACCAGTTCCTGGAAGCGAGCCTCAAGGCGGGCCTGTGATGAGCGACCAAACCCCACATTCCGCCGAGCCGGTGCTGGTCAGCGCCGCGGACGATGCGAACCATCTGATCGCGGAGCGTCGCGCGAAGCTCACGGCACTGCGCGAGCAGGGCAATGCCTTCCCGAACGATTTCCGCCGCGACGACCTGGCCGCCACGCTGCATGCCGCTTACGGCGACAAGGACTCGGCCTGGTTCGAAGCCAACCCGGTGCCGGTCACCGTGGCCGGCCGCATGATGGCCAAGCGCATCATGGGCAAGGCGAGCTTTGGCACGCTGTCGGACCGCAGCGGCCGCATCCAGCTGTTCCTGCAGTCCGCGGCGCTCGGCGAAAGCTATGACGCCTTCAAGGGCTGGGACATCGGCGATGTCCTGGGTGCGGTCGGGACGCTGTTCCGCACGCGCACGGGCGAGCTGTCCGTGAAGGTCGAAACGGTTCGTCTGCTGGTCAAGTCGCTGCGTCCGCTGCCGGACAAGTGGCACGGCCTCACCGACACCGATACGCGTTACCGCCAGCGCTACGTCGACCTCATCGTCAACGAGGAATCCCGCCAGGTCTTCCGCACGCGCACACGCATGGTCAAGTTCCTGCGTGATTTCCTCGATGGCCGTGACTTCATGGAAGTCGAGACGCCGATGATGCAGCCAATCCCCGGTGGTGCGTCGGCCAAGCCCTTCGTCACGCACCACAACGCGCTCGACATGCAGATGTACCTGCGCATCGCGCCCGAGCTCTATCTCAAGCGTCTCGTGGTCGGTGGTTTCGAACGGGTCTACGAGATCAACCGCAATTTCCGCAATGAGGGGCTGTCCACGCGGCACAACCCCGAGTTCACGATGCTGGAGCTGTACTGGGCCTATGCCGACTACCATCAGCTGATGGCGCTGGTGGAGGACGTCTGCCGCGGCCTGGCGGATTCGGTGCTGGGTTCGCGCACGCTGTCCTATCAGGGACGCGCCTTCGACCTCGACAAGCCTTTCCGTCGCGTGACGATCGAAGAGCTCATCCTCGAGCACAATCCGGGCTTCGATGCATCGAAGATCCGTGACGAGGTTTACCTGCGCGCCTGGTGCAAGCAGCTCGGCGCCAAGGTCGAGCCGCACGATGGTCCGGGCAAATTGCAGGTAGAGATTTTCGACCGGACCGCCGAGCACACGCTGCTCGACCCCACCTTCGTCTATGCCTATCCGGCTGAAGTCTCGCCGCTCTCGCGTGCGAACGACGCGGATCCGTTCATCACGGACCGCTTCGAATTCTTCCTCGCCGGTCGCGAGCTGGCCAACGGCTTCTCCGAGTTGAACGACCCGGAGGACCAGGCTGCGCGGTTCCATGCGCAGGCGGCTCGCAAGAGTTCGGGCGACGAGGAGGCGATGTTCTACGACGCCGATTACATCCGCGCGCTCGAGTACGGCATGCCGCCGACGGCGGGCCTTGGCATCGGCATCGACCGGCTCGTGATGTTCTTCACCGACCAGGCCGCCATCCGCGACGTGCTGCTGTTCCCGCACGTGCGCCCGGAAGCTTGAACGCCGCGGACCTACCGGTTGGTGTCTTCGACTCGGGCGTGGGAGGCCTTACCGTCCTGCGCGCGCTGACTCGCGCCTTGCCGGCCGAGTCCTACCGTTACCTGGGGGACACCGCGCGCCTGCCGTATGGCACC
>CANGMU010000208.1 GCA_947454665.1 Pseudomonadota bacterium
AATAAGGAGGCTGCGCGATGAACCGCCGCATCACGATGACACTGGCTGCAGCGCTGCTGTTTGTCGCGGTGAACAGCCATGCCGCCGCACCAGTCGACGCCGGCGCCGGGCTTTCAAAGTCGAGTCGCTGCTACAGCTGCCACGATGCCTCGAACGTGCTGATCGGCCCGCCCTGGCAGGCCATCGCCGCGCGTTATGCCAACGACCGCAAGGTCATGGAGACGGTGCTTGCCCGCAAGATCCTGCTGGGTGGCGGTGGCAACTGGGGCGTGGTGCCCATGGTGCCCAACGAGCACGTGAAGCCGGAGGACGCGCTGCGTCTTGCTCGCTGGGTGCTGGACCAGCAGCCGAAGTAGTCCGCCGCGAGGTGACGGGATGCGTTGGGTTCAACGGCGGTTCGTGAACCGCCGGCGCGTGCGCCACAGTATTAAAGCTGCAGCGACAAGCGTGACCAGGATGCTGGCAACCAGCGGAAGCGTCGCGTCGATGAACTGGACCTCCAGCCGCCCGACGCCGATGAACGCATACACGATCGCTGCGCTGACCAGGCCTTTCTGGCGTCGGCGCCAGCCGACGACGCCCACCAGCAGCACCACGACAGACAGCACGGCGATGCCCACGACGAGCGTGTCCGTGGGCATTGGGCGATCGAAGTAGCCCGGCAGCGTCAGCAACACCGCGCCGATGCCCGCGAGATGCACGGCGAAGCCATCCAGGATGCCGTTGAAGTCCCGCCGCTGCGGCAGGTGTCGGGCCTGCAGCAACCGCCAGACGACGAACAGAGCAGCGCAACCGAGGAAGCGCCAGCCTGTGCCTTGCAGGTGCACCCGGGAGAACGGCAAGAAGAACGAGAACGTCATCTCCGCGCTCATCCAGGCTGCGAATGCCGCAAGCGCGACGGCCAGCAGCCACCGCGAGCCCCGCAGATAGGCGGTGAGGCCGAGCGCGAGCGAGGCTGCGAGCAGCCCGATGGGGTCGAGGCTGTGCATGTTCAACGCGACGCGGCGGACTCGGCCACCGGGATCAGCACTTCGTTGCGCCGAAGGGGCCAGGGCACGAAGGGTGCGTTGTACCGCGCGTAAATCGTTGGCCCAGTCGCCTTGAGCGACTTGCTCGTGATCCATCCGAGCAGCCGTTGTTCCTGTTCGCGGAAACGAGCCTCTGTCCAGCGACCCGAATAGCGCAGTACGGCCAGCCGCCGTGCCGGTTCCTCGCGGATGGCCACCTGCGGATCCGTCGGCTGCGGCACGCTGCTGCGCGTGAAGCTGGACGGCACGACGAAGGCGATCAATTGCCCCCCTCCATCAGCTGGCGCCTGGCGCACCGGGGCGGTCATCGAGATCTTCTGGCTGCCTTCGTTGCGCCCGCTGATGTAGCGGAACAGCCGACCGAACGCGATGCTGCCCGCGTCGTCGAAGTCTGCCGCCACGCGTGTTTCCGCGACGAGATAGGGCGCGTAATCGCGTAGCTCGAAGTCGCCTTCGCGCAGCACGGGCTTGAAGGCAGGTTCTTCGATGGCCATGGCAGGCAGGCTCCCGAAAGACAATCCCAGGCAGATCGACAGGACAAAGACACGACGCATCATGAATCGATCCTCATGGCCGCAGCGTGATGTCCACGCGGCGTTGTGTGTGATCGTCGATGCCGCTGGGCGCGGGCGCCGCATCGATCCAGTGCACGTCGTACTTCGGCGCCGTCAGCCCTGCGCCCTGCAGCAGTTCGGCGACCTGCTCGGCACGCCGCTTCGCGCGGTCCGCCTGCTCCGGCATCACGCTGCCGTCCGACAACAGCGCGGCGCCGCGATGGCCGATGATCTCCACGCGAGAGACTTTCATCGCATTGGCCATGTCCAGGATCGGCGTCAGCTGGAAGGGGTGCTTGAAGTTGATCAGCCCGTCGAAGTCGTAGGGCAGCGAGTACTGCTTCACTTCGCGTTTCACGTCCACCGGTTTCACCGGCATCGGTAGCGTGTTGAACGCGAGCCGTCCACCACTCGGACCCGGCGGACGCGGTGGCTCGAAGGTCAGGTTGTAGCGCTCTTCCGCGGGAAGCTGCGTGTGGCAGGCCGCATCCGGCTCCGCGATGATCGACAGGCGCACCGGCTCCAGCACGACGCCGCCGCAGATGCGCGCCGCGCCGGGCTTGATTCGCCCTTCGACGAGCACCTTGTGGCCCAGCCAGGGCGGGTTCACCGGCGCGCTGACGTCGGCCTGCAACGTCAGGAAATACAGTTCGCCGTCATGCTCCGACAGCCAGCAGGGCACGCTGGCCGTGTCGCGCACGACAGGGCAGGCGACGAAGTTGCGGATCGACGGATCGGCTGGCGCAGCGGCGATCGCAAGCGGTGCGCCGAGGCCCAGCATCACGGGAAGAAGCCGGCGCATCACAGCACCCCCAGGAAGTTCACGAGGTCCTGCTTTTCCTGCTCGGTGTAACCGATGTTGTAGCGGCGGTCGTAGAAGTCCACGACCTCGCGCAGCGTCTGCGCAGACCCGTTGGAGAAATACGGCTGCCGTGCCGCCAGACCCCGCAGCTGTTGCATGACGATGGTGCCGACGTCATTGCAGCGGCCCGTGATCAGTGCGCGGCCCGGATCCTGCGTGTAGATCACGCGACCCAGGAAGGGATGCGGCGGCACGCGGTCCTTGCAGGTCACCTTGAACAGCGGAAGTTCCGGCTTGTTCGGGTTCCAGGGGTTCAGTGGCTCTTCCTTGGCCCAGGGCAGGTTGGTCGAGCCGATGTCCATCCAGCCATCGGCCGTGTCCATGCCGGTGAGGTGCATGCCGTGGCAGGTGGCGCAGGTCCGCTTGGTCGGGTTGCCAAGGCCCACGGAGTTCAGGTGCATCGAATCGCGGATCCAGAAGGTGCGGAACATGAAGTTGTCATGGCCGCGCTGGATCGATTCGCGCGCGGCATGGCGTGCGTCCTGCGTGGCATCGCCCGTGCGCGGCAGCGACTTCCACTTGTTCTCCATCGGGAAGACCCAGCGCGTCGTGTTGTTGCCCAGCACGCCGGCTTCACCTTTCAGCATCGCCTGCGGCCCGAGGCCGGACGGTCCGCCTTCTTCCGTGAGGCTGCCTGCGTGGCGGTCCGAGGCCTGCGCCATATAGACCTGCGATTCGAAGGCGACGATCGCATCCAGTTGTGCCTTGGTGAGCGGCTTCTTCACTTCCATGTGGCCCGCTGCGGCATCCGCGGCCTGCGCACGCAGGCTGGGCGCACGCGCATCGGCCATCAGGTTCATCGACGAGGCACGGCCCGTGTCCGGATCGCGCGAAGCCGGCAGGCCGTTCTTGCCGATGAAGGGCAGTACGCCGAAGTTCTCGTGCGTCGTGAACTTCGTGTTGGCGGCCGGACGCGGCCGGCGATACACCGAGACCGTCGGGTTGGACGAGCTCAAGCCGTACTGCGGATGCGTGTTGCAGCCGGTCGGATCGCGCACGACTTCCAGCGTGAATTCCGGATCGACGGGCTTGCCGTCATTACCCTTGGGCGGCCACGGCAGGAAGACGCGGATCAGGCCGCGGTTCAGCAGCAGCGAGTGCGAGGTCGGCTCGCCCTGCGGCAGGTGCGGGCAGTTCTTGCCATCGACCGCGGCGAAGAGTGGGTCCTTGCCCCCGGTCACGCGCCAGATCCAGCGGATGCTGTCGAGCGAGACGCTCATCGCGTCCTGCGGCTGGTGGCAGGTGACGCAGGCGCGGCCATTCGGACCCAGCGCCTGGAAGAAGGGATGCGACTTCGCATCCTTCACGGCTCCCTCTGCCAGCACGATGCCGATCTGGCCGAGCTCGTTGGCATAGGTGCCGCTGGCTGCGAGGCCACCGGTCGTGTCCGGGAAAATCCAGTGCGGAACGCGCTTGGGGGCGGGCACGGCCATGGCTTTTGCGTCGAGCGTCTCGCCGTTTTCTGCGCCAACCAGCAAGGTGGGCAGCAGGAGCACGGCGGCAAGGGCGTGGCGGATCGGTCGTGAGGTCATGCGGATCATTCCCGGATGCTACTGCGAGTACGGACGGGCGGCGCGCGGTATGTCCCGCTCGACGGGCCACGCCGAGCGCAATTCGTCCGGATACGGGGCCAGGCAGGCAAAGGCCTCGTCCGGCGTACCGAACAGCCAGGTGTCGTGCTGCGCCCGGTGCAGGATCGCCGGCTCGCGATGCTTCGTGTTGTGGATTTC
>CANGMU010000209.1 GCA_947454665.1 Pseudomonadota bacterium
GACGCGGATCCAATCGCGGCAGACGGCTGCAGTGGCGTCGGCTTCAGCCGGGGCCCAAGCCGCAAATTCCACGGCTGTCGCTGGGTCGTAGGGGCCTTCCTTCACTTCAGCGAACACCGAGCCATCCTCGCGCGCGAGCAGCGTGTGCCAGGTGTTGCGCGGCGTTTCCCAGGCGAACAGGGACTGGCCAGCGCCCACCGCCCAGCGCGCCTGCACGATTCCCGCATCGTCGAAGGTCAGCAGGTCGAAACTGCCCCTCAGGACGATCGCCAGTTCCGATTTCGTGTGGTGCCGATGGGGGCGGAAATAACTCGTCCGCTGGGCGGCCACGAAGAACCGCTGCACAAGATCGTCGTTCGACGCGTGCACGGTGTGGTGGGCGCGGCCGCGCGGTGCGGCGGCGGCCTTGCTTGCCAACTCATCGAGGAGGGCGTGGGAGAGCGTCAGCATCATCCCGGGAGTATCCCACGCTCGTCTATGATCGGGGCATCCCGACAGCCGTCGGACCGCAGGAGCGCCCGGGCATGGCCAGCTACGTCGACAGCAACCTCATCAAGGACGAAGCCGTCCTGCACCGCGGCCATATCAGCCTCTGGTCGCTCAGTGGCCTGATCTTCTTCGGCGTGGTGTTGTTGCCGGTGGTGATCGGTCTGTTCCTGCTCCTCAGTGCATGGATCAAGTACAAGACCACCGAACTCGCGGTCACGAACAAGCGCGTGATCGTCAAGACCGGACTGATCTCACGCAAGACGCTCGAACTGAACCTCGCCAAAGCCGAAAGCATCCAGGTCGACCAGAGCCTGATGGGGCGGCTGTTCAATTTTGGTTCCCTGCAGATCAACGGCACCGGCATGGCACATGCACCGATCTCCGGTATCCGTGCGCCGCTGGAATTTCGCCGTCAGTTCATGGAAGCGCAGGACCAGGCCGCGGAGCGTTACGGCATGGCGGCGCGCAGGCAGGAGGCTTGAGTCATGGCTACCGTACATTTCACGCTGGATGGCAAGGCCGTCACCGCCGAGGCGGATGAAGACCAGCCGCTGCTCTATCTGCTGCGCGACGAGCTGGGCCTCAACAACCCGCACTTCGGCTGTGGCCTCGCGCAATGTGGCGCCTGCACCGTGCACCTCGATGGCGAACCACTGCGCAGCTGCGTGGCGCCGGCTTCGATCGTCGAAGGCAAGACGGTAACCACGATCCGCGGCCTGGGCACGCCGGAACATCCGCATCCGGTGCAGCAGGCCTGGGCCGACGAACAGGTGCCCCAGTGCGGTTATTGCGTGAACGGCTGGATCATGACGGCGGCCGCCTTGCTGCGTAAGAACCCGAAGGCCAGCGATGCGGAGCTGCGCGCCGGCCTGGCAGGCCTCAAGTGCCGCTGTGGCACGCACCTGTCGATCATGCGGGCGATCAAGCGCGCCCAGGCGAGGCTGGCATGAGCACGCTTTCACGCCGCGCGGTGCTGCAGGCCGGTGGTGCGCTCGTCGTGGCCATCGCCCTGCCGCGACTTGTGCCGGTGGTCGATGCCGCTGCGCCGGCGATGCCCGCCCTGCCGGATCCGTCGCAGCTGGATGCCTGGCTCGCGGTGCTGCCTGACGGCAGCGTGCAGGCCTTCTTCGGCAAGATGGACATGGGCCACGGCATCGAGATCGCCATCGCGCAGATCGTCGCCGAAGAGCTGGATGTCGACATCGAGCGCGTCTCGATCGTGATGGGCGACACGGCGCGCACGCCGAACCAGGGGGGTGCGTCGGGCAGCACGGGCATCTCCAACGGTGCAAAGCCGCTGCGCAACGCTGCCGCGGAAGCGCGTCGTCTGCTCGTCGAGGCCGCCTCGCGTGAGTGGGACGTGCCGGTGGCGCGACTGGCCGTCGCGCAAGGCATGGTCTCGGTCATTGGTGAACCGGCACGCAGCCTGAGCTATGCCGCGTTGGTCGGTGGTCGCAAGTTCAATGCGCCGGTCGAATGGAACAAGTCGGTCGGCAACGCGATGGACGTGAAGGTGAAGGCGCAGCCCAAGGCGCGCGGTGCGTACAAGCTGGTGGGCCAGTCGCTGCCGCGCCGCGATGTCAGCGGCAAGGTCTTCGGCACGCGTGATTTCGTCACGGATCTGCGCGTGCCCGGCATGTTGCACGCACGCATGATCCGTCCGCCGAAAGCCGGGCAGGTCGTGGGCCATGTGGATTCCGCCGCGCTCACGACGAAATATCCGCAGGTGCAGGTCGTGCAGGACAAGGACTTCCTGGCCGTCGTCGCGCCGCGTGAATGGCTGGCCGTGAAGGCCGCCCGCGAGCTTAAGGTCGAGTGGCGGCCCGACACCGCACAGAAGCCCTGGCCGGGACATGATGGACTGCACGCATGGATCCGCAAGGCGCCAGTGCTCAAGCGCGACGACGCCCTCAGGAAGGGCGACGTGGAGGCCGCCTTTGCGCAGGCGGCGCGCGTCGTCGACGCCGAATATGAATGGCCGCTGCAATCCCATGCCTGCATGGGGCCGGCCTGCGCCGTGGCCGACGTGCGTGGGGATCGCGCGACGGTCTGGACCGGATCGCAGAAACCGCATTCGGTGCGAGATGGCGTGGCGAAGCTGCTGGGGATGCCGATCGAGGCCGTACACACGATCTGGGTCATGGGCCCCGGATCCTATGGGCGTAACGATGCCGGTGATGCTGCGATGGATGCGGTCTGGCTGTCGAAGCGACTCGGCAAGCCGGTGCGCGTGCAGGGCATGCGCCATGACGGCACGGCCTGGGATCCGAAGGGCCCAGCCTGCGTGCACCGCTCGCGGGCTGCGCTCGACGCGCAAGGCAAGGTGATCGCCTGGGACTTCACCTCACGCGGCCTCTCGCGCGTGGGCGTGTCGTTCAATGAAGCCGATCCGCGCGACACGCTCGCGGGCCAGTCGCTGGGCATGCCGCTGCCGACGGACATCGGTTTTGGTGCGCCCTCGGAAAGCTATGGCTTCGCGAACAAGCGCCAGGCCTGGGAAGTCGTGCCGCCGCTGCAGGAACGCTATTCACCATTGCGCACGTCCCACCTGCGCGATCCGCTGGGGCCTGAAGTCCATTTCGGCAGCGAACAGTTCATCGATGAGCTGGCGCTGGCCACCGGACAGGATCCGGTTGCCTTCCGGCTCGCGAACCTCACGGCGCCCCGCGATATCGCCGTTGTGAAGGCCGCTGCCGACCGCTGCAACTGGACGCCGCGCGTGAAGCCCGTCATCCGCTCGAAGAAGCAGGACGCGGTGCTCACCGGTCGCGGCATGGCCTATGCCACGCGTGCCGGCACCGTGGTGGCCGTCGTCATCGACGTGGAAGTCACACCGGCCACGGGCCGCGTGTGGGCGCGTCGCGTGACCGTGGCACATGACTGCGGCCTCGTCGTGAATCCGCGCGGGCTTGTGCAGACCATCGAAGGCAATGTGATCCATGGCCTGTCGCGCACGCTGTTCGAGGAAGTACAGTTCGACGCTGACACGGTGCGCAGCGTGGACTGGGCCAGTTATCCGATTCTCGAGATGCAGGATGCGCCGGAAGCGGTGGACGTCGTGTTGCTCGACAGTGCGCAGTCGGATCCGAGCGGCGCCGGCGAGCCCACGATCCGCTGCGTTCCTGCTGCGCTCGCCAATGCCTTTTACGATGCCACCGGCGTACGGCTGCGCCGGGCACCTTTCACGCCGGCGCGCGTGAAGAAAGCTTTGCAATCCCGTTCGCGAAAGGCCTGACCGATATGACCAAGCCCGGACCGAAAACCTGGATCCTTGTCGCCGTCGTGCTGGCGGCTGGCGCGGGCCTTGCCTGGCGCAGCCTGCAAGGGCCGGCCCTGCCGGTGTACCGGCTCGAAACCCGTCCACTGGTCCAGACCGTGGTCGCCACCGGTCGGGTGGTGAACCACTCCCGTGTGCAGGCCGGGAGCGAAGTCACGGGCATCGTGATCGAGCGCCGTGTGAAGGAAGGCGACCGCGTTGCAGCGGGCGATGTGCTGGCGGTGCTGCGTTCGGACGATCTGGCCGCGAAGCTGCGTGAAGCAGAGGGCGCGCTGCTGTCTCTGCGTCGCTCGGTACGGCCGCAGGCCGAGGCAGCGCTGCGCCAGGCCGAAGCCCAGCTGTTGCAGGCGCAGCGCGAAACGCAGCGTCGTGCAGACCTCGTTGCACGCCAGCTCGTTTCCGCGGAA
>CANGMU010000210.1 GCA_947454665.1 Pseudomonadota bacterium
CCTGCTGACGCAACTGATCGCCCAGCTCGGGCCCTTGCAGGACAGCGCCGCGGCCGTGGCCAGCCTCGATGCACTGACCAGCCTCGCCGAACGCGCCGACACGCTGGGCTGGGCAAGGCCCGAACTGTCCGAGTCGCCGGAATTCCGCGTCGAGGGCGGTCGCCATCCGGTGGTCGAGCGATTCATCACCGATGCCTTCGTGCCGAACGACCTCGACCTCCACGACCAGCGTCGCATGCTGGTCGTGACCGGCCCGAACATGGGCGGCAAGTCCACCTACATGCGACAGGTCGCGCTGATCGCCGTGCTCGCGCACATCGGCAGCTTCGTGCCGGCGCGGCGCGCCGTGCTCGGCCCGCTCGATCGCATCTTCACGCGCATCGGCGCGGGCGATGACCTCGCTGGCGGCCGTTCGACTTTCATGGTCGAGATGACCGAGACCGCGAACATCCTGCACAACGCGACGGACCGCAGCCTCGTGCTGATGGACGAGATCGGCCGCGGCACCAGCACCTTCGATGGCCTGTCACTGGCCTGGGCCGTCGCGCGCCAGCTTGCGGGACGCACGCGCGCCTTCACGCTCTTCGCCACGCATTACTTCGAGCTGACGACGCTGGCCGCGGAAGTGCCCGGCGTCGCCAACGTGCACCTGGATGCGACGGAACACGGCGAGAGCCTCGTCTTCCTGCATGCCGTGAAGGACGGCCCCGCAAGCCGCAGCTATGGCCTGGCGGTGGCGCAGCTGGCCGGCGTGCCGCGCGAGGTCATCACGGCGGCGCGACGCTACCTCACGGCGCTGGAATCACAGCGCGATGCACAGGCCGCGGTCGCCACGCCGCAGGCCGCGCTGCCCTTCGATGCGATCCCCGAGCCGCTGCCGGTCCGCGAGCCCGGCCCGCGCCAGAAGAAACTCGCGGCGATCGACCCCGACAGTCTCTCGCCGCGCGAAGCCCTGCAGCTGCTCTACGAACTGAAGGCGCTGCCCGAGGATTAACGCAGCTCGTCGCGGATATAGGCCGCGACGTCCGCCACGGCCTTCTCGTCGAGCAGGTCCGGGAACAGCTTCGGCATCGGCGACTTCGGTTCCCTGATCGACTTGATCGTGGCCGCAAGGTCCTGCCTCGATTTCAGCGTACGCAGGTTGCGGTCCGCGACCATCGCGCCATCGGGGCCATGACAGGCCACGCAGACCTGGTTGTACAGGCGCTGCCCCGAAACGCCGCCCGCCGACGCCGCAGTCGGTGCCGCCTGCACAGCAGGCTTCGCATCCACCGCCATGATGACCACGCTCGGCAGGCCCAGCGCACCGAAGGCATTGCGCGAGACATTGCCATTGGCGAAAGCCAGATACTGCGTGCCACCCTGCTCATAGGTCACGACGCCGCCGGCCAGCGAGCCACCCGTCTGTGCCTTGTGCAAGAGCGCGCCCGTGGCCGTGTCGAAGACCAGCAGGTTGCCCGCCAGATCACCGGTGAAGGTCACGCCACCCGCAGTCGGCGTCACGCCGGCCACGACCGGCTTCTCGGCGTGGTATTTCCATTTCACGTCGCCGGTCTCGGCATCGATCGCCGTCACCCAACCGGTGGTCTCGCCGACGGGTTCGACCGTGCCGCCGAAGCTCACCGCATTCGCGCCGTATTGCGTGGTGCCCAGCTTCACGATGAAGCAGGCATCCACCGCGCCGGTGATGAGCAGGTTGTTACGACGATCGAGCGCGGGGCCGTTCCACTCCACGCCGCCCGCATAGCCCGGGCACATCTTCATGCCTTCCTTCGTCGGCATCGAAGGCGCCTTCTGCACCGTCGTCACCGGCGTGCGGAAGATCTGCTGCTTCGTGTCACGGTCGACGGCCGTGACATAGCCATCCTTGCCGCCGAACACGAGGAAATCGCGCACCTTGCTGCCCCGGTACAGCACCGGCGGCGCAACCATGTCGAGGTCCATCCAGTCTTCCGGCGAGACCTGGAACCACCACTTGAGCGCGCCCGTACGCGCGTCGAGCACGACGATGGAATCGCTGAACAGGTTGGCGCCCGGACGGTAGGCCTTGTCGATGTCCGGCCAGGGATTGCCCACGGGCACGAACAGTTCGCCGGTGGCCACGTCCAGCGTCATCGCGCCCCAGACACCACCACCGCCAGTCTTCGCGGACTCGGGCCGCTTCCAGGTTTCGGCGCCCGTTTCCTTGCCCATCGGGATGGTATTGAAGCGCCAGAGTTCGCGGCCCGTCACCACGTCGTAGGCCATCACGCGGCCGCGGACGCCGAGCTCGCTGCCACCGATGCCCATGTACACGACGCCGCCCCAGACCAGCGGCGCCGCCGCGGCGGATTCGCCGAGCCGCGGCGCTCCAATGACGGTCTTCCACAGCAGCTTGCCGGTCGCGGCATCCAGCGCGATCAGGCGACCATCACCCGTGCCGCGGAACACGCGGCCCCCATCGACCGCCACGCCCCGCGTCGACGGCGAGGAGCGCTCTTCGTCGGGCGTGTAGCTGAAACGCCAGCGCAGCTGGCAGTTCGTCGCATCGATCGCCACGGTCTCGGAACCGGTGCCGGTGTAGATCACACCATCCGACACGATGAGGCCGGAGTGGAAGGACGTCGGCCCATCCACCTGCACGCGGCAGACCTCTGCGAGCCGCGAGGCGTTCGCTGGCGTGATGGCCTTCAGCGGCGAATAGCGCTGGCCGTCGAGCCGGTTGTTGTAGCTCAGCCATTGCGCGCCCGGCGTCGCGTTCTGGGCAAGCCCCGGCGGGCAGGCCACTAGCGTGGCAAGCAGCGCCAGCGCGGCAGCCGCGGATTGGTTTGATCGCATGGAATCTCCCCCCTTTTGTTTCCGCCAGATTACAGCGTAGAGTGCCTGCCCTGTTCCGCACTTTCAGGATCGAAGACGATGGCCGAATCGCAGACGACGGGCTCCGCCCTGTTCTATTCCGACCCGCAGCCGGTGACGCTTGAAATGCACCGCCACTGGCGCCTGAAGGATGGCGACGTGTCCTTCACGAAGGCTTCGCTGGGCATTCCCGTGGTGATGAGCGAGTTCGTGGACGCCGCGCGCTACTACCCCGTCCTGTTCGCCGCCGGCGATGAAGGCGGCCCGCTCGCGATGACCGGGATCGACACCGGCAACCTCTTCCTGCAGGGCGACCACTGGGAAGGCGGGGTCTACATTCCGGCCTACATCCGCCGCCACCCGTTCATCCTGATCGGCATGAAGCCGGGTCCGAGCCAGGACGACCTCGCGCTGGGCGTCGATGCCGCCTGCCCGCGCTGGGTGAAGGAAGAAGGCGCGACCGATGGTGCGCCGATGTTCGACGGCGACGAACCGAGCCAGCTCACGAAGGATGCCCTGCAGTTCTGCAGCGTCTACACCGGCGAGGCGCAGGCCACGCAGGAATTCATGAAGGCATTGCGCGCCAAGGGCCTGCTGGTGGATCGCCGCCTGGACTTCACGCTGCCGGGCGACAAGAAGTACTCGATCGATGGTTTCCAGCTGATCGACGCCGAGAAGCTGACCGACCTCGACGGCAAGACGCTGATCGAGTGGCACCGCAAGGGCTGGCTCGCGGCGTGCTATGCGCACCTGCAGTCGCTCGCCCGCGTGGACGAGTTGCTTAGCCGCCGGTCGCGCCAGGAAGCCCCGGCTGCCTGACGACCGGACCTGCCGCGGCTATCCACCGCCGGCAGGTCGACGCCGGGCCCTCACAGGCCCGGCGTTTTCATATCAGGCCGCAGCGCCCGGCACGGGACGGATGCGGATATTCAGTTCCTTCAGCTGCCGCTCGCTGACTTCAGTCGGCGCATCGGTCATCGGGCACGCGGCGCTCTGCGTCTTCGGGAACGCGATGACATCGCGGATACTTTCGGCGCCGCACATCAGCATGACCAGGCGGTCCAGGCCAAAGGCCAGGCCACCGTGCGGCGGCGCGCCGAACTTCAGGGCGTCGAGCAGGAAGCCGAACTTCAGGCGCGCCTCGGCCTCGTCGATGCCCAGCAGCGTGAACACCGCCGACTGCATGTCCTCGCGGTGGATACGCACCGAACCGCCACCGACTTCGGAGCCATTCAGCACCATGTCGTAGGCCTTGGCCACGGCACTGCCCGGGTCACCGGCCAGCGCGGCCCCGTCCTCGACCTTCGGCGCGGTGAACGGATGATGCATGGCCACC
>CANGMU010000211.1 GCA_947454665.1 Pseudomonadota bacterium
AGGCGAGGTAGGTGACGAACAGCGGAACCCAGACGAGGAGCCCCGCCATGAGGTAGCGCCGGAATCCCCTCGCGAGGGGCCCCTTCACTTGCGTGCCTTGGACTTGGCCTTGGCTCGCTTGACGGGCTTGGCCTTCGCCTTGGGCTCGGCCTTGGGCTTGGACTCCGACTTCGGCGCGTCAGCCTTGACCGGCTTCGCAGCCGGCGCATCGGAGGACGTCGCCGCCGGCTCGCTGTCGCCGGCCAGGTTGCGCTTGCGGTCGCCATCGCCCTTGAAGTCGGTTTCGTACCAGCCACCGCCCTTGAGGCGGAAGACCGGGGCCGAGACCAGCTTCACGAGCCTGGACTTGCCACAGCCAGGGCATTTCTTCAGCGGTGCGTCGGAGATCTTCTGCAGCGCCTCGGTCTGCGCACCGCAGGCCTGACACTGGTATTCGTAGAACGGCATGCGGTGGATTATGCCTCAGCGGGGCCGCTTCTCGAACACAAGACGACCCCCACGCCAGTCGACGGACACCGCGTCCCCCGGCAGGAAATCGCCCCGCAGGATGCGCTCGGCCAGCGGATTTTCGATCTGCTGCTGGATCGCGCGCTTGAGCGGCCGCGCGCCATAGACGGGATCGAAGCCCGCCTCTCCCAGCAGGTCGCGGGCGTCCTCGGTGAGTTCCAGCGTCAGGTCCCGATCCGCCAGACGCTGGCGCAAGCCCGCCAGCTGGATGTCCACGATCACGCGGATCTGCTCGGCACCCCAGGGGTGGAACACGATGATGTCGTCGATGCGGTTGATGAACTCCGGCCGGAAATGCTCCTGCACGCGCTCCATGACCTTGGCCCGCATCTTGTCGTACTTGCGCTCGCCGGCCAGCTGCTGGATCAGGTCCGAGCCCAGGTTCGAAGTCATGATGATCACGGTATTGCGGAAGTCGACGGTGCGACCCTGGCCGTCGGTCAGGCGACCGTCGTCCAGCACCTGCAGCAGGACATTGAAGACGTCCTTGTGTGCCTTCTCGACCTCGTCGAGCAGCACGACGGAATACGGCTTCCGGCGCACGGCTTCCGTCAGGTAACCACCCTCCTCGTAACCCACGTAGCCCGGAGGCGCGCCGATCAGACGGGCCACCGAGTGCTGCTCCATGAATTCAGACATGTCGACGCGGACGATCGCGTCCTCGCTGTCGAAGAGGAACTCCGCAAGCGCCTTGCACAGCTCCGTCTTTCCGACGCCCGTCGGACCCAGGAACAGGAAAGAACCATTCGGACGGCGCGGATCCGACAAGCCCGCGCGCGAACGCCGGATCGCATTGGCAACGATCTGCAGCGCTTCCGGCTGGCCAACCACTCGCTTGGACAGCGCCTCTTCCATGCGCAGCAGCTTGTCTTTTTCACCTTCGAGCATCTTGGAGACCGGGATGCCGGTCCATGCCGAGACGACCTCGGCGATTTCCTCCTCCGTGACGCTGTTGCGCACGAGGGTGGTTTCCTTCTGCTCGGCGGCCTGGGCCTGCTGCAGCTGTTTCTCGACCTCCGGGATCCGGCCGTACTGCAGCTCGGCCATCTTCGCGAGGTCATTCGTGCGGCGCGCCGCTTCCAGCTCACCCTTGAGTTTCTCGAGCTCTTCCTTGAACGAGGCGGCGCCCTGCAGCTGGGCCTTCTCCGCCTTCCAGACTTCTTCGAGGTCGGCGTATTCCTTCTCCAGACCCCGCAGCGTTTCTTCGAGGATGGCGAGACGCTTCTTGGACGCGTCATCGTCTTCCTTCTTCAGTGCGACCTGCTCGATACGCAGCTGGATGATGCGGCGTTCGAGCTTGTCCATCGACTCGGGCTTCGAGTCGATTTCCATGCGGATGCGCGCACCGGCTTCGTCGATGAGGTCGATGGCCTTATCCGGCAACTGGCGGTCGGCGATGTAACGGTGCGACAGCTGGGCTGCCGCCACGATGGCGGGATCGGTGATCTCGATGCCGTGGTGGACTTCGTAGCGCTCCTTGAGGCCACGCAGGATGGCGATCGTGTCCTCGACGGAGGGCTCGTCGACCAAGACCTTCTGGAAGCGGCGCTCCAGCGCGGCGTCCTTCTCGATGTACTTGCGGTATTCATCCAGCGTGGTGGCGCCGACGCAATGCAACTCGCCGCGTGCGAGCGCGGGCTTCAGCATGTTGCCAGCATCCATGGCGCCCTCGGCCTTGCCGGCGCCGACCATGGTGTGCAGCTCGTCGATGAACAGGATGACCTGCCCTTCCTGCTTGGAAAGATCCTTCAGGACGGCCTTGAGGCGCTCTTCGAATTCACCGCGGAACTTCGCACCCGCGATCAGCGCGCCCATGTCGAGTGCGAGGATCTTCTTGTTGCGCAGGCCTTCCGGCACTTCGCCGTTGACGATGCGCTGTGCGAGGCCTTCGACGATGGCGGTCTTGCCGACACCCGGTTCGCCGATCAGCACGGGGTTGTTCTTCGTTCGACGCTGCAGCACCTGCACGGTGCGGCGGATCTCGTCGTCACGGCCGATGACTGGATCGAGCTTGCCACTGGCGGCGCGCTCGGTGAGGTCGATCGTATACTTGGACAGCGCCTCGCGGCTCTCTTCCGCGTTCGCGTCCTTCACGGTCTCACCGCCGCGGACTTCTTCGATCGCGGTCTCGAGCTTGGCCTTCGTGACGCCGGCGGCCTTGAGCAACTTGCCCAGCTCGCCCTTGTCCTCGACGGCGGCGAGCGCGAACAACTCGCTGGAGATGTACTGGTCGCCGCGCTGCTGCGCGAGCTTGTCGGTGACGTTGAGCAGCCGCAGCAGATCCTGCGAGACGTGCACCTCGCCCGGCGTGCCTTCCACCTTTGGCAGGCGGTCGAGCAACGCGTTGACGTCTGCCCTCAGCTTGGCGACGTTGGCGCCGCCTTTGGCGAGCAAGGGACGCAGGGTGCCGCCCTGCTGGTCGAGCAGTGCCGCAACGAGGTGCGCCGGCTCGATCATCTGGTTGTCGCGACCCACCGCCAGCGACTGCGCGTCGGCGAGGGCGTTCTGGAACCGGCTGGTGAGTTTATCGTTTCGCATGAGGCCATCTTGGGGACGGCCCGGGCGGGTTCAATAGCGGAAAACCACCGTGAGGTGAGCCGGCCTTCAGTGCGGGATCAACTGCTCCACGGCATAGATCACCGCCACGCCCAGCCCCATCAGCACGACCTGCCAGAAGCTGGTGCGCGGATCGACTTTGCGATGCAGGCCGGGAATAAGGTCTGCAACGGCGACATACAAGAGACTGGCTGCCGCAATGGACAGCGCATAGGGCAATGCCCACTGCACCTGCGACAGCGCGAAATACCCCAGCAAGCCACCCAGGATGGATGTGAGGCTGGTGCCCAGGTTGTAGAGCAGCGCCTTCGAGCGAGTCATGCCCCCGTGCAGCAGCACGGCGAAGTTGCCGACCTCGCTCGGGATCTCGTGGGTCATGACGGCGACGCCGGCCATGATCCCGAGATGGATGTCGGTCAGGAAAGCGGCCGCGATCAGCACGCCATCCAGGGCGTTATGCACGCCATCACCGACCAGCATCATCACGGCCGACGCATGGTCGCGGTGGCCGGCATCCGGGACGTGCGTCTCGCAATGGTCCTCGTGGCAGTGCCGCCAGAGAACGAGCTTCTCGAGGATGAAGAACAGCGCGATACCGCCCAGCAATGCGGCGCCGACGCGGCCCACGCCGCCCTCGCCCGCCTGTTCGACCGCCTCGGGCAACAGGCCCAGCAAGGCAGCGCCCAGCAGCGCACCCGTGGCAAAGGCCACGAGGTAAGGCAGCGACCGCGTGCGCGTGGACTCGCGCAGCAGCAGGAAGCTGCCCGCGACCAAGGCACTGAAGAGGCCACCCAGGAGGGTGAAGAGGACGATCCAGCTGAGCGTGTTCAAGGGCGCGAGTGTATCAGGGGGTGGGCGCGCGCCAGATCAGGCTGGCCATGCGGCCTGTCTGTCCGCCATCACGCCGGTAGGAATAGAAGCGGGCCGTCTCGGCATAGGTGCAATGCTCGCCGCCATGGATCGAGACGACGCCGGCCCGCGCCAGCGCGCGCCGCGCCAGCGTGTACAGGTCGCACTGCCAGCGACCGCGATCGTTCTGGATGAAAGCGATTTCCGCATCCGGGTCCGGGCCTTCGAAAGCCTC
>CANGMU010000212.1 GCA_947454665.1 Pseudomonadota bacterium
GCGGCGACGGCGAGCTGGTTGGCCTGGCCGGCGTTGTCCGCGTTCTGCTTCACGGTCGAGGTCATCTCTTCCATCGAAGAGGCGGTCTCTTCGAGGCTGGAGGCCTGTTCTTCCGTGCGCTGCGAGAGGTTGGTGTTGCCCTGGCTGATCTCGTCGGCGCCCCGGTGCACCTCGCTCGCAGCGTCCTTCACCTGCGAAATCACGCCAGACATGTTTTCGATGAGGCTGTTGATGGCGCTGCCGACGCGGCGCACGAGCCCACCTCGACCCTCGGTCGGGATGCGCTGCGAAAGGTCGCCTTCGTTGGCCGCCTCGACCATGCGCTGCATTTCATCGACGACACCCGCCACGCCTTCGACCAGTGTGTTGATCCCAGAGCCCACGGCGCGGCTCAGCCCGTCCTTGCCTGCAAAGTCGATACGACCAGACAGATCGCCATCGTTCGCTGCGCCGACGAGCCGATCCACTTCGGTGACGATCTGCGCAACGCTCGACACCAGCGTGTTGAGGCCCTTGGCGATGATGACCTGTGTCGCGGTGCCTTCTTCCTTCACGCGGGCAGAGAGGTCGCCACCGATCACGCCCGTCACGACACGCTGCACTTCCCGCTCGTTCTCGACTTCATGCGTGCGGTCATGCCATTCGACGACCGTGCCGAGGCGTTCGCCCTGCGTACCCAACACCGGGTTCGCCACGAAGGCCACGGTGCGGCCACCGATGACGAACTGGGCGCGGTGCGTGCCGCGTAGCTGCGACAGCAGCCGCTGCTGGTGCGACGGGTTCTTGTGGAACACGTCGACGTTCTTGCCAATGAGCTGGCTTGCATTGAACTGCGGCAGATCCTTGCGGATGTCGCTCTCCAGATCGCCGAACAGCGAACGGGCCGTGCTGTTCATGTAGAAAATGTCGTTGTTCACGTCCGCGATCATGATGTTCGCCGACACGGATTCGAGGCCGCCGCGCATGCGGACCGCTTCGAGGCTCTGCGCCACGAGCTCGGAATCCTGTGCGTGCAGGCGGGTTTGCAGGGCGTCGGCACTGTCCTGCAAGGCGCCCACCGCGTCGGCCAATTGGCCGCGAACCAGTTGGGCAAACGTCAGGGCACCAGCGACCGAGAGGCCAATGAGCGTGTAGGCCAGCGCCGCATGGTTCTTCGCGGCGTCGGTGAAGACAGCGAGCACCAGCGTCACCACGAAGGGGACAAGGGCCACGCCGACGAGGCCGAGGATCTTGCCCGCCACGGAGGCCGGGTCGGCGGCTCGCCTGGCGCCACCGCGTTGCCACTGCACCTGGGTCGTGTTCATGTCCGAGTTCTCCGCGGTCCGATCGGGACGCTGCCGACAGAGAGCCAGTCTTTGCCTCCCCCGCGCGCCTCTCAAGCACTCGCGAGGGCCCTGGTTCACATAATGGGGTTGAGGCGTTGCATCAAACCCACCGCAGCTGCAGCAACCGGGTGTCTTGGGTGCCATTCACAGCCTTGTCACATTGTTCTAGGATTCTGGAACTATGGAATCTCAAGACGCCGTGTCCGCGCTTGCCGCCCTGGCACAAGCCTCCCGGCTGGCCGCCTTCCGCGCCCTGGTGGCCGCCGGCGATGGCGGACTGCAGCCGTCGGCCCTTGCCGAAGCCTTGGGGATCCCGGCGAACACCCTGTCCTTCCACCTGAAGGGCCTGCTCGCGGCCGGCCTCGTCTCGCAGGAACGCCTGGGCCGCGCGTTTATCTATCGCGCGGACTTCACGCGGATGCGCAGCCTGCTCGATTTCCTCACCGACGACTGCTGCGGCGGCCAGGCCTGCGCCGTCAAACCCACTACTCCGGAAACACCATGAACCGACCGCTCGGCGTCCTGTTCCTCTGCACGCACAACTCCGCGCGCAGCATCCTTGGCGAAGTGCTGCTCAACACGCTGGGCACCGGCCGGTTCATCGCCTATTCGGCAGGCAGCACGCCGCGCGAGAGTGGCCAGCCCAATCCACTCGCGATCCAGACGCTGCGCGATGCCGGCTTCGACACGCAGGGCCTGCGCAGCAAGAGCTGGGATGAATTCCTGCGCACCGATTCGCCGCGCATCGACCTGGTGATCACAGTCTGTGGCAATGCCGAGCAGGCTTGCCCGGTCTTCCCGGCGCGGCCTGCCACCGCACACTGGGGCTATGACGACCCCAGTGCCGGCGATGCGCCGGACGAAGTGAAGGCCGTCGCGTTCCGCACGACGCTGTTCCAGATGCGCCGACGCATCGAGGCCTTTGTTGCCTTGCCCGATGCATCGCTCGAGCGCATGGCGCTCGAACAGTCCGCCCGTGCGCTGTCGACGACCTGAGGCCGAACCATCATGAGTTTCTTCGAACGCTTCCTGACGCTCTGGGTCCTGCTGTGCATCGGTGCCGGCGTCCTGCTCGGCCAGTTCGCGCCAGGCCTGTTCCATGCGCTGGGCCAGCTTGAAGTCGCCCACGTGAACCTGCCGGTCGGCCTGCTCATCTGGGTGATGATCATCCCGATGCTCGTGAAGGTGGACTTCGGCGCGCTGCATGAAGTGCGTCGCCATGGTCGCGGCATCGCCGTCACGCTGTTCGTGAACTGGCTCGTGAAGCCCTTCTCGATGGCCTTGCTGGGCTGGCTCTTCGTGAAGCAGCTCTTCGGTGGACTGCTGCCGGCCGACCAGCAGGACAGCTATATCGCAGGCCTCATCCTGCTTGCGGCGGCGCCCTGCACCGCGATGGTCTTCGTGTGGAGCCGGCTCACGAACGGCAACCCGCTGTTCACGCTGTCGCAGGTCGCACTGAACGACAGCATCATGGTGTTCGCCTTCGCGCCGCTGGTCGGCCTGCTGCTCGGGCTTTCATCCATCACCGTGCCCTGGAGCACGCTCGTCACCTCGGTCGTGCTCTACATCATCGTGCCGGTGGTGATCGCGCAGCTGTGGCGCCGCGCCCTTCTGGCCCGCGGACCGGGCCGCCTTGAAGCCACGCTGGCGAAGCTGGGGCCCTGGTCCATCGCCGCGCTGCTGCTGACGCTGGTGCTGCTCTTCGCCTTCCAGGGCGAAGCCATCGTGAAACAGCCACTCGTCATCGCGCTGCTCGCCGTGCCCATCCTGATCCAGGTGGTCTTCAACGCCGGGCTGGCCTATTGGCTGAACCGCCGGGCCGGCGAAGCCCATGACGTCGCCTGCCCGTCCGCGCTGATCGGTGCGTCGAACTTCTTCGAGCTCGCCGTCGCGGCGGCCATCAGTCTGTTCGGGTTTGAATCCGGCGCGGCGCTGGCCACCGTCGTCGGCGTGCTGATCGAAGTGCCCGCGATGCTGCTGGTGGTGCGGGCCGTGAATGCCTCGAAGGCGTGGTATGAGCGGGGCGCCGCACGCTGAATCCGGGTCGGGTCCGCGAAAGAATGCACAAATCTGGATGAAACCGCTGTCAGCGGCACCTGATTTCGATACGGTGGGGGGCATCCCTTTTCAAGGAAACAGGCGTGACCAGCGCGGCCTTCGAGGCGACCTCGCCCTTCGCGACAGCATTGCGGGAAGCCAGATCGGCCCGATCGCTTTCCGTGGCCGACGTCGCGCGCGCGCTCCTGCTGTCCGAAAACCAGGTGGCCGGCCTCGAGACCGATGACTTCGGTTCGTTTTATGGTGCGTCCTATGCCGAGCGCGCGGCGCGCCGCTATGCCGAATTCCTACGCGTGGATGCAGAGTTGGCCGGTGCCCCGCGCGGCGCGGTCGACTCGACCGGCCCGGTCGAAACCGTCCCGGCGGCAACACCGCTCGGCGCGCCGATCAAAGTCGACGGAACGGGCGTGTTCACATCGCCGGTCGTCCGCTGGGCCTTGGCTGCCGGGCTGGCGGTCGTTGCGGTGATCGTCGGCGCGAAGTTCATCGGCTCCCACACCACCCCGACACCGGTCGCCCAGGTCCAGAGCTCCGCGCCCGTTGCCGAAACGCCGCCGGCCGACACCCTGCCCGTGGCGATAGCGACCGAGCCTCCTGTGGCGGCTGAGGCTCCCGCTGTGCCGGCGCCCGTCGTACCCGTTACGACGACTGCCGCCGCGGCGACCACCGCTACGACGACCGCTACGACGACTGTCGCCGCGACAGCTGAGCCGCCAAAACCCGCGGCAGCTGCGATGACCCCCGTGCC
>CANGMU010000213.1 GCA_947454665.1 Pseudomonadota bacterium
GCTGCTGGTCGACGATTCGATCGTCCGCGGCACGACTTCCGCGCAGATCATCGAACTGGCCCGCGAAGCCGGCGCCAAGAAAGTCTATTTCGCTTCGGCAGCGCCGCCGGTCCGCCATCCGTATGTCTACGGCATCGACATGCCGGCCGCCTCCGAGTTGGTTGCATCAGGCCGCAACGAAGACGAGGTCGCCAAGGCGATTGGCGCCGACTGGCTCATCTACCAGGACCTGGACGACCTCGTGTCCGCCTGTCGCCACGACAATGCGAACATCCGCGAATTCGACACCTCCTGCTTCTCGGGCAAGTACGTCACCGGCGACGTGACGCCCGAGTACCTCGCGCGCCTGCAGGACGAACGCAATGACGGCGTGCGCACGGCACGCCGCGACGCGCCGCTGAAGGTCGTGAGCTGACGACCGCAAGCCCGGCGACCTGCGCATGCGCCTGCTCCTCGTGGAACATGATGCGCGGCTGAGGTCGCTCTGCCGACAGGCCGCTCGCGCCACCTGGCCCGATGCGACGGTCACCGGGCATCCGCCCGACACCAATGGCCCCTTGCCGCCGGAGTTTCTCGCGCAGGGCTTCGATGCGGTCGTGCTGGGTGAATCCTGGCCCGGCGGGGAAGGGCTGGGGTGGCTGCAGGACCTGGCGTCCCGTCCGGGTTTCGCCCCCGTGGTCTTTCTCGTCGAGGACATCGATGGCGAGGTCGCCCGCCTGGCACGCATCCACGGCGCGTTTGGCGTGCTGTCGCGGGCCGATGTCGGGACACAGCGTTTCACGGATGTCCTGCGCGAAGCCTCCCGGATCCGCCAGTCGGCGCTTGCGGACTGGCGCGTGTCGGAGGCCGGTCGCGCGGCGCGGCTGTTCGGTGCCGTGCGCATTCCCGGCTACCGCTGCGTGCGCCGCATCCCGGGCGGAACCGTCGCGCAGCTCTTCGTCGCCGAAAGCGAGAAACTCGGCAGCCTTGTCGCGGTCAAGGTCACCCCATCGATGCATGACGAACTCGGCAACGACGCCGCCTTCGAGCGGTTCCTGCAGGAATACGACATCGGGCGCCAGTTGCACCATCCGAACATCGTCCTGAGCCATGAGCTGGGCATCGCCGATGACCACGCCTACCTGGTGATGGAATATTTCCCGGACGGCGACCTGCGTCGGCGCATGCAGGCCGGCTTCACGGTGGAGGAAGCGCTGGTGATCGCCATCCAGATCTCGCGTGCCCTGCAGGCGCTGCACAAGGCGGGCACGCTCCATCGCGACCTGAAGCCGGGCAATGTGCTGATGCGTGGTCCACATCGCGTGGCACTCAGTGATTTCGGGCTTGCCAAGCGGGTCGAGCAGGACCTGGAGATCACCGACCCGGGCGTCATCTTCGGAACGCCGCATTACATGAGCCCCGAGCAGTCGCATGGCGAATCCATCGACGTCCGCAGTGACATCTACAGCCTCGGCATCCTGCTGTACGAAATGCTGACGGGCGAACGACCCTTCACCGACCATAACCCGATGGCCATCCTCTACAAGCACCGAAACGCCCCCGTGCCGCGCCTGCCGGAATCGCAGCGTCTCTTGCAGCCGCTGTTGGAGCGCTTGCTCGCCAAGCGGCCCGAAGATCGCATCGCCGATGCCCATGAAGCCGACCGGGCGCTTTATGAGGTGCTGCTGCAGGTGAAGGGGCTGGCCGCATGATCCTGAAAGTGGCTACGCCCGAAGCCTGGGTCAATGCAGCGGTCGTGCGCTGGCAGGACTTGCTGCGCGACCACGCGAACTGCGAGAAAAAGGCGGCGTCGACCGCGCTGGCCCTGCTGTTTGCCTATCCGGATGACCGGCGGCTGGCGCAGCGCCTGGCGCGACTGGCGCGCGAAGAGCTGCGGCATTTCGAGCAGGTGGACAAGCTCATGCAGCAGCTTGGCGTGGAGCCAACGCGGCTCTCGCCCGCGCGCTATGCCGGCGAATTGCGCAAGCATCTCGCGACGCATGAGCCGGCCCGCAAGCTGGATCTGCTGGTGGCAGGCGCGTTGATTGAATCGCGCTCCTGCGAGCGCTTCGAGCGCGTTGCGCCGCATCTGCCGGAGCCGATCGGCAGTTTCTACTCGGACCTCGCCGTGTCGGAGCGTCGGCACGAAGGCCTGTACCTGGAACTGGCGCTCGACGCGGCGCTGGCCGTCGATGCAGTCCATGGCGAGGCGCAGCTCGCCGCGCGCGTCGAAGCCCTGTCACAGGTAGAGGCCGAGCTCGTCACGCGCCCTGATGCCCAGTTCCGCTTCCATTCCGGCACACCGGTGGCGGCATGAAGTTCCTTCGCCTGTGTCCGCTGTCGATCGCGGTCCTGCTGGTCGCCTGTACGCAGACCTCATCACCGTCCGGGTCCAGTCAGGGTCCGGATGCGGCGGAGCGCAGTGCAAGCCGTCATTTGCGTCGCCAGATCGACATGGCGCCGCGCACACTGGATCCGGCGCTCTCCACCGACGTGCCGACACAGCGCATCCTCGATGACCTGTTCGAGGGGCTCACCCGGATCGACGGCACGGGCAAGGTGGTGCCGGGCGTCGCATCGCGCTGGGAGCGCTCCGACGATGGGCTGACCTGGACCTTCCACCTCCGCCGGGATGCGCGCTGGTCAAACGGTGAGCCGGTGACCGCGCAGGATTTCGCCTATGCCTGGCGCCGGACGATCGATCCCAAGACGGCATCGGAATATGCACAGCAGTTCGCACCGCTGCGCAATGGTCTGGATGTCGCGGCGGGTCGCCAGCCCGCTACGGCGCTCGGCGTGCAGGCGCTGGATGCAAGCACGCTCCGCGTCGAGCTGGCGAGCCCCACGCCCTATTTCCTGTACCTGCTGACCAACAACTACTTCGCGCCGATGCATGAGCCGACGATCCGCGCCAGGGGCGCGGATTGGACGCGACCGGGCGCGATGGTGTCGAACGGCGCCTTCACCTTGAAGGATCTGGTCATCAACGGCGCCGTCACGCTCGTGAAGAACGCCCGGTACTGGGATGCTGCAGCCGTGCGCCTCGATGCCGTGACCTACTACCCCTTGCCCGACCGCGGCGCTGCGACCGCGAGATTTCTCGCCGGAGACGTGGATTACACGGACGGCTTCAACATCGACGACATCGACTGGCTGCGCCGTGACCTGGGTGCGCAGGTTCGGCTGTCACCGTATTTCGGCATCGTGATGCTCGGCATGCGCATTGCCAAGCCTCCCTACGACCAGAAGGCGGTCCGTCTCGCGCTCAGCATGGCCGTCGATCGCGAATTGCTGGTGAACAAGTTGCTGCGTGGTCTCTTCCTGCCGGCTTATGACTACGTCCCGCCGTACGAGGGATACACGCCGGCTGTTCCCGAGTGGGCAAGCTGGAGCCCCGAGCAGCGCCACGCGCGCGCCCGCGAACTGCTGGCGGAGGTGGGCTATGACGCGCGCCATCCCTTGCAGATCGAACTCGCCCACCAGATCACCAGCCCGGATACCCGGCGCCTGCTGGAGGCCGTGGCCGCGATGTGGCGCATGAACCTCGGCGTCAAGGTCACGCTGTCGATGTCCGAATGGCGTGTCTTCAACCAGGATCGCCGCCTCGGCAAGCACGGCCTGTTCTGGCACGCCTGGATCGGCGACTACCCGGATCCCTACACCTTCCTGTCGCTGTTCTCGAAGGAAGACGGCAACAATCACCCGAAGTACCAGAGCCCGGAATTCGAGACCTTGCTCGGCGAGGCCGTGACCAGCACCAATGACGGGCGCCGTCTGGCGCTGTTCCAGCAGGCGGAGGCGCAATTGAATGCCGACTCGCCGTCTATTCCGGTCTATTACTACCAGAGCCGCCATCTGGTGCGCCCCTATGTGCGCGGCTGGCAAGGCAACGTGATGGACCGCAACCCGTCGCGCAATCTCTGGCTTGCGGCAGGGGAGGACTGACATGGGTGCCTTTCTGCTGCGACGCCTGCTGACTGCGATCCCGACGCTCTTCGTGATCGTCACGCTGGGTTTCGCGCTGCTGCATGCGGCCCCTGGCGGCCCCTTTGACGGCGAAAGGGAAATGCTGCCGGAGATCCGCGCGAGCATCGAGGCGGCCTACCACCTCGACGAACCGCTGCCGCTGCAATACCTGCGCTA
>CANGMU010000214.1 GCA_947454665.1 Pseudomonadota bacterium
CATGCGCCAGCGCTTCGGCAGACAGCATCACCGGCGAGGCCCGCAGGTCCGGCGCAATGCCACCGCCCACGACGCCCATGCCATGACACAGGGTGCACTGTTCGTATTCACGCTGCCCCGCCTTGGCCTTCACGGCATCGACCCGGAAGTCCGCGCCTTCCAGCGGTACTGCCGGTTTGCGCGCGGGCGTCGGCGGCAGCACGCCCTTCGCATCCAGCTTGAAGACCAGCAGGCGACGCGGGTGCACGCGCGGATCCCAGCCCCAGCGGGCCGAGATCGAGCCGAAAGCCGCCGTCGAACCGCCCAGCGGACCGGCCGTCACCGCGATGTACTGCTCGCCGTCCACGCTGAAGCTGATCGGCACGCCCGTCGCTGCAACGCCTGAAAAGAAGGACCACAGATCGCTGCCGTCCTGCGCGGAATAGGCGTGGAAGAAGCCATCGGCCAGCCCCTGGAAGACCAGGTCGCCGGCGGTGGCCAGCGTGCCGCCGTTCGACACACCCGGCGTTTCCACGCTCCACACGACCTTCTTCGCGACTGGATCCCAGGCCCGGAGCACGCTGCGGCCCGCATCCGGCGGCACGTCGCCGCCACCGACCGTGAGGCCGGTGTAATCGGTGGTGCGCATGCGCGGCGCGTAGTGCTTCCTGTCCACGCCGGCATCGCCGAACTCGGCCGGCATCTCCAGCGTCGGCTCGAACATCAGCCCCCGCTTCGGGTTCCAGGACTGCGGCAACCAGTGATGCACGGCCTGGAAGCTCGGCCACAGCAGGATGTTCTTGTCCTCGTACTTCGCACCCGCGGCCAGGACCGGCCTGCCCGTCGCCAGGTCGACCTTGTCAGCCCAGGTCACCGTGCCCAGCTTGTCGGCCGAGATGAGCGAGCCATCCTTGCGATCCAGCACGTAGAAGAAGCCGTTCTTCGCCGCATGCAGCATGACCTTGCGGTCCTGCCCTTCGATCTTCAGCGTGACCAGCGACATGTCGACGGCCGAGTCGTAATCCCAGGAATCGCCCGGGGTCGTCTGGTAATGCCAGGCGTACTGGCCCGTGTCCGCATCCAGCGCGACGACAGAGGCGATGAACAGGTTGTCGCCACCGCCCGGTGAACGCAGCTTCCAGTTCATCGGCGTGCCATTGCCGGTGCCTATGTAAAGCCGGTTGAACTCCGGGTCATAGGTCATCGCGTTCCACGCCGACCCGCCACCGCCGAACTTCCACCACTCGCCGGTCCAGGTCTCGGCGGCCTTGGCCATCGCGGTGTCCGACACTTCGCCATCGGAGGTGCCCGGCTTGCCCGGCACGAAGAAAAAGCGCCAGAGCTTCTTGCCGCTCTCGGCGTCATAAGCCGTGACATAGCCGCGCAGCGGGCTGAAGTCGCCGCCGGAAAAGCCGATGACAACCTTGCCGTTGAACACGCGCGGGGCGCCCGTGATGACCGCCCCATCCTTCGGGTCCACCGTCTGTGCGCTCCAGACTTGCGTGCCGTCCTTCGCGTTCAGGGCGATCAGGCGGCCATCGCTGGTGCCCGCATAGACCTTGTCCTTCCAGAACGCGATGCCGCGGATGCCCCAGGCCACCTTCAGCTTGTCCGGGTTCTCCTCCATTGCCTTGGCGTCATGGCGCCAGAGCAGCTTGCCGGTCTTCGCCTCGACGGCGTGGATGATGCCGTGGCCGGCGCCGAGATAGATGACGCCGTTCAGGGCCAGGGGCGCTGTGATGGAGTTGGTGACGTCCAGGTCCAGGGTCCAGGCCAGGCCCAGGCGCTTCACGCTGTCCACATTGACCTGCGCCAGCGGGCTGTAGTGCGTTTCGCTGAAGGTGCGGCCAAAGGCCGGCCAGTTCGTGCCGTCCTGTTCGTTGTTCAAGGCCGTGTTGTCAATGACCGGCGGCGGCGACTTCGCGCAGGCGGCCAGCCACAGCGCGGCAGCCACGAAAGTCCAGTTCCGATGGCGCATGCCCAGCCCCCGTTTCCCGCGATGGATCCGGATCATACCGTACCGAAATGCACGCTCTGCCCGACCTGTCGATCGCTGGCCGGCACATCTGCCCCTGCGCGCGGTCTGTTGATATGCCCACTCGGCGTCGAGCGCCCTCGCGACGGCTGCACAGGCTGCTACCATCAGCCGGTCATGGTTCCGGGGGTCCTCTACGTGCTGTACCGCAGGCTCACTGCCGCTTCCCTGTTGCTGGCCGCCAGCGCCGCGCTGGCGCCAGCCCACGCCGCCGCGCCCGCACCGTCCTGGCACCTCATCGAGGACAGCTGTGGCAAATGCCACAACAGCACCGACTGGGCTGGTGGCCTCGCCTTCGACACCCTGTCCAAGGACGATCTGGGCAGCGAGGCGGACATCTGGGAAAAGACCGTCCGCAAGCTGCGCGGTCGGCTGATGCCGCCGCCGGGTGAAGCCCAGCCGGACCAGAAGTCCATCGACAGCTTCGTGTCGTGGATGGAAGGCTCGCTCGACAAGACCGCAGCCCGCACGTCGGACCCGGGCTATGTCGGCCTGCACCGCCTGAACCGCACCGAGTACGCGCGCGAGATCGAACGCATCCTCGGGCTACCGATCGACGTAAAGACGATGCTGCCGAAGGACGTCTCCAACGAAGGCTTCGACAACCTCGCCGCCTCGCTGCGCATCTCGCCCACCTTCCTCGATCAATACCTGGGCGCCGCACGCAACGTCGCCCGCCTGGCCGTGGGCCGTACGGATGAGAAATCCAGCAGCCACAAATACCGCGCCAATCCGGCTGCCGACCAGTCGAGCCACATCGACGGCCTGCCGCTGGGCACGCGCGGCGGACTCGCCGTGGACCACTACTTCCCCGCCGATGGTGAATACGAGTTCAACATCCGCGAGTTCTTCTTCATGGGCGCGGGCTATGTCACGAAGGTGGACCATCCGCACCGCGTGATCCTCACGCTCGACGGCACGCGCGTCTTCGAACAGACCGCCGGCGGCAAGGACGACCAGCTGGCCGTCGACAAGCGCCAGGCCATCGCCGCCGACGAGATGCAGGCGCGCTTCAACCACATCCGCGTGAAGGTGAAGGCCGGCATGCATCGCATTGGCGCTGCCTTCGTGCAGCGTTCCTTCGCGCAGTCGGATTCGCCCCTGCAGCCGATCGCGATGCTGCCCGAGATGGAACGCGCACCGACCATCCCCGGCTTCGAAGTCTCCGGCCCCTTCAACGCGACCGGCGTCAGCGACACGCCCAGCCGCCAGCGCATCTTCAGCTGCCGCCCGACGAAGCGTGAAGACGAGCAGGCCTGCGCGAAGCAGATCCTGACGCGTCTGGCTGGCCAGGCTTTCCGCCGTCCGGTCACGGATGAAGACCTCAAGGCGCCGATGGCCTTCTATGCAATGGGTCGCGACGCCAAGGACTGGGAAGCCGGCATCGAGAACGGCCTCACCGCCATCCTGGCCAGCACGAAGTTCCTGATCCGGGAAGAGCCCAGCACCACGGAGCGCAACGCCGGCGGCAGCTATGCGCTGTCGGGCCTTGAACTGGCCTCGCGCCTGTCCTTCTTCCTGTGGAGCGAAGGTCCGGACGCCGAACTGATGAAGCTCGCAAACGCGGGCACGCTGCGCGAACCAGCCGTGCTGGATGCGCAGATCAAGCGGATGCTCGCCGATCCGCGTGCGATGACGCTGTCCACGAACTTTGCGTTCCAGTGGCTCAACGTGGGCCAGATGGACAACATCCAGCCGGATCCGACGCTCTATCCGAAGTTCGATCCCACGCTGCGCGAAGGCTATCGCGAGGAAATGAAACTCTTCCTCGACAGCATCCTGCGTTCCGACCGCAGCGTGCTCGACCTGCTGCGTGCCGACACGACCTTCCTCAACGAGCGCGTCGCCACGGAATACGGCATCCCGAACATCCGCGGCGCGCAGTTCCGTCCGGTGAAGCTCGCCGACGCCAACCGCCATGGCCTGTTCGGCAAGGGCGCAGTGCTGATGTCCACGGTCTA
>CANGMU010000215.1 GCA_947454665.1 Pseudomonadota bacterium
AGGTGCTGCGCGTCCTGATGAAGCTGCCTGCCGTCGCGTCCTGACGGGGCGCGCATGACCGCAGCCTCACGCAGCCTTGCCGATTGGCTGGCGCTGCAGGAAACCGTCCATTCCTCCGGCATCGACCTGACGCTGGAGCGTGTCACGACCGTCGCGCAGCGTCTTGGGCTGCTCCAGCCCGCCTGCCGCGTGATCACCGTCGCCGGCACCAACGGCAAGGGCTCCACGGTGGCCTACCTCACCGCGCTGTTGCGCGGTGCAGGGCATCGGGTCGGCACCTTCACCTCGCCGCATCTGGTTCGCTACAACGAGCGCATCTGCATCGACGGGGCCGAAGCCGCGGATGCGGATCTTGTCGCTGCATTCGAGGCCATCGACGCCGCGCGTGCCGAGATCACGCTGACCTTCTTCGAATTCAACCTGCTGGCGGCCCTGTTCGTGTTCCGTCAGCACGCCGTGGACCACGCCGTGCTCGAGGTTGGCCTGGGTGGCCGGCTTGATGCCGTGAACATCGTCGACGCCCATGCGGCCATCGTGAGCTCCATCGGTTTCGACCACCGCGACTGGCTCGGCGATTCGCTCGAGCAGATCGGCCGCGAGAAGGCTGGTGTGTTCCGCGCGGGCCGTGTGGCCGTGCTGTCGGATCCGCAGATGGTGGGCAGCGTGGAAGACGAAGGTCGTCGCCTCGGTGCACGGGTGTTGAAGGCCCGGCGCGATTACCACTTCACCGTGCGCGGTCGTCGCTGGGACCTGCAGGTCGGCAACCAGCGCTTCAACGACCTGCCGGCCCCCTCGTTGCAGGGGGATGTGCAGTTCGCCAACGCCGCCGGTGCCGTCGTGGCGCTCGTTTCGCTGGAGCCGCCCGTAAAACTCGACTCCGCGTCGGTCGCTGCCGCGATCGGCAGCGTGACGGTGCCGGGGCGCTTCCAGGTGATCCCCGGTCCCGTCGAGTGGGTCCTCGATGTCGCCCACAACGAGGCCTCCGCCCGCGTGCTTGCGCACACACTCGATGCGCGTCCCGTTGCGGGTCGCACGTTGCTGGTGACCAGCATCCTGGGCGACAAGGACGTGCAGGCGATCGCAGGCGTTCTGGCGCCAGTGGTCGATCAATGGGTGCTCTGCGGCATCGACGCGCCCCGTGGCCTGCCGGCCCCGGCCTTGGCGCGTCGCTCGGCCCATTTCGCCTCGGCGCGCCTGGCGCGTGATATCCCTGCCGGCATGCGCCTGGCCCGGTCGCTGGCTCGTCCCGGCGACCGGGTCGTCGTATGTGGGTCCTTCCTGGCCGTCACGCCGGCGCTCAAGACGCTCGGCCTGGATTGATAACGACATGGAAACCCGCATCAAGGAACGATTGACCGGTGCATTGATCCTGGTGGCCCTGATGGTCATCGTGGTGCCGGAGTTTCTCTCCGGCCATGCGCCCCGATCCGCCGCGGATGCGGTGCCGGCTGCGCGGCCGGCGAGCGAGGGACCGCCGCTGGTGACCTACAAGATGTCACTCGACGGTACGACGGATTCAATGCCAGGTCAGGCTGCGCTGAACGTCCAGCCCACGCAATCGAGCGATCGGTTGCCAGCCCCCGCGCCGAAGGTCATCGAGCCCCCGCAGGCAGCGGCGACGGCTCCCCAGGCTGCGGCTCCCCCGGTTGCGGCCCCGCCGCTGGAGCAGGTCGCCGAAGCACCTCCGCCGGCGCCGGCCGTGGCACCCGAGAAAAAGCCCGAGGACAAAAAGCCGGCAGACAAGAAGCCTGCGGATAAAAAGCCTCCCGAGAAGAAAGTCGATGCGAAGCCTGTCGCTGCGGACAAGAAGGGCTGGTTCGTCCAGCTGGGCGTGTTCACCAAGCATGAGAACGCCGAGCAGATGGTGAAACAGGCCGCCAAGAAGGGTCACCCGGCACAGGTCAGCGGGAGCGGCACGACCTGGCGCGTGCGCGTCGGACCCTTGGCGGATCGCGCTGCGGCGCTGGCCGTGAAGAAACGCCTTGCCGCGGATGGGCTGGCTGGCAACGTCGTTGCGCCTTAAGCGGTGCAGACGGTCATCCGGTAGACTTGCGACATGACGACGGTCGATTACTTCCTCGTTGGAATCCTGCTGCTCTCCTCGGTTGCCGGGCTCTGGCGCGGCTTCCTCAAGGAAGTCTGCGCGCTGTTCACCTGGTTCATCGCCTTCTGGGCGGCGTGGCGTTTCGGTTCTGTCGTCGAGCCTCATCTCGGCGGTTTGCTGGTCGATCCGCCGTTCAGTACCTGGACGGGCCGCGGCATCGTCTTTGTCGGCGTGCTGGTGCTGGGTGCACTGGTCGGCGCGATCGTGTCGCATCTCGTGCGCATCTCCCTGCTGCGGTCCGTCGACCGGGCACTCGGGTTCGTTTTCGGCGCCCTGCGTGGCGTCCTGATCCTCGGCGTCCTCGTGGTTCTCGGCCAGGCAGCACGCCTGGACGGCGAGGGGTGGTGGCGGCATTCGCGTTTGATGCCTCACCTCATACCCGTCGCGAAAGTGCTTCACGCACTGGGCGGCGATCGCATCCCGGGGTTGTCGTCGTTCTGATCCTCGGTCGGAGTCCCCATGTGCGGCATTGTCGGCATCGTCGGTCGTAGTCCCGTCAACCAGCAGTTGTATGACGCCCTCACGGGCCTGCAGCACCGCGGCCAGGATGCCGCCGGCATCATGACCGAAGAGGGTGGCGAGCTCTTCACCGTCAGAGGCCGTGGCCTTGTGCGCGACGTTTTCCAGCAGTCGGACATGGAAGAACTCCGCGGCAACATGGGCATCGGCCATGTGCGCTATCCGACGGCCGGTGGCGACAGCATGTCCGAGGTGCAGCCGTTCTACGTGAATGCGCCCTACGGCATCTGCCTCGGTCACAACGGCAACCTGACCAATGCCAAGGAACTCGGCGCGGTCATGATGCGCGAGGACCGCCGGCACCTGAACACGCGTTCGGATTCGGAAGTCCTGCTGAACGTCTTCGCGTCCGAGCTGCAGCGCGTCGGCACGCCGCGCGCCACGCCCGCCGACATCTTCGCCGCCTGCAATGCGGTCTACCGCCGTTGCCGCGGTGCCTATGCCGTCGTGGCGATGATCATCGGCCATGGCGTGCTCGGCTTCCGCGATCCGCACGGCATCCGCCCGCTCGTGCTGGGCCAGCGCCGCAGCCCCAAAGGCACGGAATACATGCTCGCCTCGGAGAGCGTTGCGCTGACGATGCTGTCCTTCGAAGTGGTGCGCGACGTTGCCCCGGGCGAAGCCATCTTCATCGACGAGCAGGGTCGCCTGCACTCGAACCAGTGCGTGGCCACTGCGCGCCATACGCCCTGCATCTTCGAATACGTCTATTTCGCGCGGCCGGATTCGATCATCGACAACATCTCGGTCAACCGCGCGCGCATGCGCATGGGCGAGAAGCTGGCCGACAAGCTCAAACGTGAACGTCCGGACCATGACATCGACGTCGTGATCCCCATCCCGGACACCAGCCGTACCTGCGCGCTGCAGCTCGCGCAGAAGCTCGGCATCAAATACCGTGAGGGTTTCAACAAGAACCGCTACATCGGTCGCACCTTCATCATGCCGGGCCAGGAGCAGCGGACGAAGTCCGTCCGCCGCAAGTTGAACGCCATCGACCTGGAATTCCGGGGCAACAACGTGCTGCTGGTCGACGATTCGATCGTCCGCGGCACGACTTCCGCGCAGATCATCGAACTGGCCCGCGAAGCGGGCGCCAAGAAGGTCTATTTCGCTTCCGCGGCGCCGCCGGTCCGCTATCCGTATGTCTACGGCATCGACATGCCGGCCGCCTCCGAGCTGGTTGCGTCAGGCCGCGACGAAGACGAAGTCGCCAAGGCGATCGGCGCCGACTGGCTCATCTACCAGGACCTGGACGACCTCGTGTCCGCCTGTCGCCACGACAATGCGAACATCCGCGAATTCGACACCTCCTGCTTCTCGGGCAAGTACGTCACCGGC
>CANGMU010000216.1 GCA_947454665.1 Pseudomonadota bacterium
GAGACCGCGGTCGACATGGCCAATGGCTATGGCAAGGCCGAAGGCCGGCCGATGTGCGCGCTGCTGCACGGGACCATCGGCCTGCAGCATGCTTCGATGGCCATCTACCAGGCCTATTACGCCGGCACGCCGATGCTGCTGCTCGTCGGCCGCGACGATGGCTTCATCCAGGCCCACACGGCCGACGACATGGCGGCCATGGTCCGCCCCTACACGAAGTGGGATGCCCAGCCGAAGACCTTGCCGGACGCCCTGGTCGCGATCCAGGAAGCCTATCGCCAGGCGATCACCCCGCCGATGGCGCCGACCCTGGTCGTGCTCGACATCGAACTGCAGAAGGAAAACGCCGGCGACCTGAAGCTGCCTGTGTATCGCCCGCCGGCCATCGCGGGCATCGACGCGGGGGCGGCGCGCGACATCGCCGCATCCCTGCTGGCCGCGAACAACCCCCGCATCGAGGTGGGCCAGCTGCGCACACCGGAAGGCGTCCGCCTTGCGGTCGAACTGGCCGAGCTGGTCGGTGCCTCCGTCAGCACGCGCGCCACGGCCGGCCCGATGAGTTTTCCGCAACGCCATCCCCTCTGTGGGCCTGGCGCGGATCCGAAGTCGGACTTCCGCCTGGGCCTTGAACTCGGCCAGGCCGATGTGTCGATCCAGGGGCCCAGGGTCGCCTCGCTCACGGTGGCCCGTGACACCTCGCATATCGGCTTCGGCGGCCTGCGGCAGAACGACCGCGCCAATCCGCCGACGCCGGCCAGCGGCACTGGCGGGCGCACCGTGCCCGTCGATGCCGAAGCGAGCCTGCCGCTGCTCATCGCCGAAGTGCGGCGCTCGATGACGCCTGCCCGGCAACAACGGATCGCAGAACGTGCGCAGCGCCATGCGGCGGCGAACCAGGCGGCCTACGTGGCCGCGCTGCGCAAGGCGCTGGACGTGAAGCGCAAGGGATGGGACGACAGCCCCGTGAGCACGGCCCGCCTCTACGCGGAACTGTGGCCGCTGATCGCCGAGGAAGACTGGTGCCTTGCGAGCCCCAGCAATTTCTCCGGCCAGCACCACCGCGAACTCTGGGCGCACGACAAACCCTACAGCTACCTCGGTGGCCAGGGCGCCGGCGGCATGGGCTATGGCGCTGGCGCCTGCGCGGGCGCCGCGCTCGCCGCACGCGACCGCAAGCGGGTGGTGATCAACATCCAGACCGATGGCGACCTGAACTACGCACCGGGCATGTTGTGGTCGGCGGTCCACCACCGCTTGCCGCTGCTGACGGTGATGCACAACAACCGCGCCTGGCATCAGGAACTGATGTTCCTCGAGTACATGGCCGGCACACGCGGCCGCGGCACCGACCGCGCGCACATCGGCACGACCCTGCGCGACCCCTTCATCGACTATTCGAAGATGGCCGCCGCCTACGGCATGAAATCCGAAGGGCCGATCAGCGATCCGCGCGAACTTGCGCCGGCGCTCGCACGCGGCCTCGCCTCCGCCAAACGCGGCGAGCCCTATCTCATCGACGTGCTCACGCAACCGCGCTAGGAGCCGGCACCATGAAGTTCAGCACTCTCAAGCAAGGGATGATCGTGGCATTCGCGGTGTTGGCACCGGCCTGGGTGGGCGCTGCCGATGCGCCGGGCAATGCGCTGCGCGGCAAGCAGCTTTTCTACGACCACGGCTGCTACGGCTGCCATGGCTATGGCGGGCAGACGGGTGCGCGCGATCTGGTGGGTACCGACAGCCCGCTGGTGAAGGACGAAGCCCTGTTCCGGTATTTCCTGCGGCTGCGCGCGGACCAGGCGCCGGACGTGCCGGCCTCGACGATGCCCAACTTTCCGCAGGAAACGCTGGACGACGCCGCGGTGCGCGATCTCTATGCGTTCATCCGCGGCTTCCGCCTGAATGCGCCGAAGGTCGAGGACACGCCGACCTTGCGGCGCATCCTCGAGATCGCGTCGAAGCCGGTCAGCGCTTCTTCGACGACACCTTCTTCGGCGGTGCCAGGTAAGCCACCAGCTCGCTGAGCGCGGCGTCATCGATCTCGGTGGGACGGAACGGCGCCATCTCATGCAGGCCGTTGCGGACCACGGTGACGATATAGGCCGGGATCAGGTCCTTGCGTTCCTCGAGGATCGAGAACGCCTTGCCCCGCGTCCATTCCAGCTGCTGCGTGCCAGGGTGACCATGTCCCGGGGCATGGCACTCTGCGCAGTAACGGTCGAAGGTCTTCTTGCCCGGCGGCACATCGGCCGCCGTGGCAGCGGACGTGGCAGCCAGCAGCATCAACCCTGCAATGACGATCTTCATGATCATTTCCCCCGGAAGCGCTTCGGCCAGATGCCCTGCTTGCCGGGCGCCAGGATGCCGTTCGGATCCAGCGCGTCTTTGAGCAGTTCCTGGAACTTCAGCTGGGCGCCGTTGTTCCAGTTGTAGGTCTTGGCGATCTGGTCCATGAAGGCGATGTGCGTGCGGTATTCGCCGTAGCCGGCCGCAGCGGCTTCATTCACCAGCATGGTGAAGCACTCATACGCCGCCTTCTTGGTCTCGGGATCACGCCGGTCGAAGATCAGTTCGATGACATGGTGCAGCTCGCGCCAGCCGATGGCGAAGACGCTCATGTAGTCGAAGCCGTACTGGTGCATGCGGTCACGCACCATCGTGTACTGCTTCATCGCCTCGTTACCCTTGATCGGCGACACGGGCGAGAAGCCGATGTGGCCGCCGCCGCCCACCCAGTTCACGAAGCTGTACTCGGTGAGCCGCGGGATGCCCTTCATCGTCAGCGCCCGATGCTTCAGCACGTCGTTCGCGTTCTTCCGGTCCTCGGGAAAATAGAACTTCGCGCCCGGCACCTGCGAGAAGGCGCCGCGGATGATCTCCCAGAGCGTGTCCATGATCGGCGGCGGGCCATACAGCGCACCGTAGAAGTTCCACATGCCGATGTCATGGTCGGCCATGATCTTCTTCGCAGCACTGTCAGGGATCGGACCCTTGCCGCTGTAGTACTGGCTCTTGGTCGAATTGATGCCGGCGACGAGCAGCAGGCTGCGGATTGTCGCCGCGTTCTGGATGACCGAATTCACCTTCAGCGGACGCAGGATGTCGACGACCTGCTCGAGGTCCTCTTCGCGCTGGAAGGAAACCATGTAGGGGCGGTAACCCGGCGGTTCCGGCATCAGCCAGATGCCCATCTTGGTCACCACGCCATAGTTCGACTGCGTGAACATGCCGTCGACGTAAGGGCCGAAACCATACTTGAACAGCTGCCAGGTGTTGTTGCCCGGCAAGGCGCCCATGCCGGTGCGCATCACCTCGCCGTTCGGCAGGACCACTTCCATTCCACACTGCATCATGAAGTGGTCGCCATAGGGCGTGTAGCCGATGCCGCGCTCCAGCGCATTGCCCAGCACACTGCCCCAGCCCGGATCCGGCACGTCGAGCCAGAGCTTGCTGCCCTTCTCCTGCAGGTGGCGGTAGAGATCGAAATAGCTGACGCCCGGCTCGACCAAGGCGTAACCGGACTCCTCGTTCACCTCGAGGACGCGGTTCATGCGGTTGAGGTCCAGCACCACCGTGCCCGCCATGCGCGGCGCAGCGCCGCCATAGCCATGGTTCTTGCCGCAGGAAATCGGCCAGAGCGGAACCTTGTACTGGTTGGCGACCTGCATGATCGCCTGCACCTGCTCGGCGCTGCCCGGCGCGATGGCTGCTGGCACCGAATGCGCATCGGGGTCGTTCTCGATCGAATACGGGTCGACATAGCTCGACAGGACGTCACCCGTGTGGACGTGGTCCTTTCCCACGATCTTGCGGAAGGCTTCGAGTGCGTCCGAGAAATCAGCCGCGGAAAGCCCCGGCGGAAGGATGGTCTTGGCCATGGTCAGCTCCTGGCGTCCAGCGTCCAGATGAAGAGATCGCGATCCACGC